>JACAEL010000027.1 GCA_013388835.1 Candidatus Thorarchaeota archaeon
AGTTCACCCTCACTCTCTATGATCAGTTCTCGACCCAGCTCTACTGTTGCACCCACTGCCCTACATGCATTGATTGTTGCCGTAGTGTCACTGCACAACAACGGATTCCGTATCCTTGTCACACCTCGGGACAGAAGACCGCATACCAGTGCTCGTTGTGTGTAACTCTTTGAAGCGGGCGCGGTCACACATCCCTCAATGTGAGACTCCCCACCCCGTACAATCATAGTGATAGCCTCCTTCTTATCGCCTCTACAACCTCGAGGACTGTCATGCTGTCGGTGTCGATGACAAGGTCCATGGTCTTGTAGTACAACTCCTCTCTGGCCCTCAGAAGAGAACATATCTTGTCGAAACGGTCTCTGTCCGTGAGAAGTGGACGTTCACCACTTCTGGACACTCGCGAAAACACTGTCGTCGCACTCGCCCGTAGCAGAATGACTATCGAGTTCTTTCGTATGTTCCATCGGTTCTCTGGTCTGAGGACCGCACCTCCACCATGACTTATCACATACCCATCCAGGCCGGAGACTTCCTCTATGACTTCAGACTCAAGGTCTCGAAACCTCTGTTCTCCATCACTGTCAAATATCTGACGTATTGTCTTGCCTGCTCTCTTCTGGATCAGGAGGTCCGTGTCTACAAAGGGCCTGTTGATGGACGAACTCAGTGCCTGTCCCACCACAGTCTTTCCCGTCCCCATGAATCCGATGAGTGCGATGTTCTTCATGACTCTGTGAACGCTCCTGACGCATCCAGTTCTCTGAGAAGAGCCGCACGCATGCTCTCTACAGGTATGTCTTCTCGTCGCAGCCATATCCGGAGCGATTCGGCAGCCTGATGAACAAGCACTCCGGTCCCATCAACAACCTTGCAGCCTGCAGTGATGGCTTCCCTGAGAAGAACAGTTCGAATCGGATTATATACAAGATCGACCACAACAAGATGGGCATCGTCTCTGGAGATGTGAATCGGAGTCATGTTCTTCAAGTCGCTACTCATTCCTAGTGGAGTGCAGTTCACAATCATTTCAAAGGAGGAGAGATGCAGACCCGCCTCATGGGACGTGGAGGCCTCAACCGGGATGTCTGAGATGGCGTGTGCCATCTCTCTGAGCTCTAGGGCGTGCTGCATGGTACGATTGTGAATTGCAATCTGTTCGACGCCCATGCTCAACAGGACCGCAATGACTGCACGCGCTGCACCACCAGCACCAAGAATCAGGACATTCATTCCCCGAGGGTTGATATCATTCTCAGTCAGAGATCTCTTGAAGCCAGTACCATCCGTGGAGGTGCCAACCACGCCAGCAGCATTGCAATAGAGTGTATTGACAGACCTCACCAGAGCCGTATGCTCGTCTGCAGGATGAACATGTCTGAGAATCTCTGTCTTGTATGGCATGGTGATGTTGGCCCCATGTATTCTCCCCTCTGACATGTCACGTACCAGTCCTGCCAACTCCTCTCCTCTCAGTGCCAGAGGCTCGTATCTGTACTCCTTGTGAAGACCCAGTGCTCTGAGGGCAGTATTATGAATTACCGGGCTCATAGAGTGTTCGAGAGGACATCCCACCAAAACAATCCGTCGCGTCATGAGAGTGCCTCCACAATACCCCTCATTACTGACAACGACAGTTGACCGGGGGCCACCTCTTGCCCGTCTGACTGGCAGACGTACATGAACGGAGCACCCATGTATAGAGCAGCCACACGTGTAAACTTCCCCACCGGCCCCATTCCAAAGGCGATGAGGTCTCCAGAGCTCCGACCTTTGTGAGTGTATAGACTCAGGACACGAGTTGCCTGTTGAAGAGTCCGAGGCATGGTGACAATCTTCGCGATGTCTGCGCCAAGTTGTTGCATCTGTATCCAGACTGATAGTAGTTCGGGCAGGGCTGGGGCACGGTCATAGAAGTGTCTTGAGACAATCACCTCACATCCCGCTTCCCTAGCTGCATCTATCACCCTGTCCAGTGATGACCGTGGCGCGTCCAACTCGATATCCACGTGAGTTGCTCCTGCATATACAGCGTCGAGGAGCAGACCAATCCGACGGCGCTCACCTCCTTTTCTTCTCTCTCCGGGTGGGGAGGGACGATTTGTGGCCACTATAGGTCTTGTGCATTCACGATAGACTCTCTCAATGTCATTGGTCTGTATCATGAGGTCAATACGATGTTCTACCATGTCTGCATCTGTCTGCTGGGCCTGCTCGATGCACTCATCTGCAGTTGTCCCCGTGAGCGTCATGCACAGTCTCACTGTCCCACTCTCCCCTGCAGGCCCTGAATACAGCCGTCCTTTATACTGCGGACGAGATGTCCAATCTGGTTCAAAGTCGTACTCGGCGCGTCGATGGCCGTATCGTAGATCTGACAGATTGCACTCCCTATGACAACACCTGCAGCTCCAGAACATACCACTCTGGCTGCATGTTCTGGTTTGGATATTCCGAAACCCACAAGGATTGGAATGGGGGACCGCTGAGCGACTCTACGTATCACCTCCTCAATTGCAGGCTGGAGTTGTTCTCGTACCCCTGTGACACCCATTACCGAGGTGAGGTATAGAAGGCCGCTTGCATGTCTTAGTATTCGATCAAGTCGATGATCTGGTGTATTGGGACTGATCATGAGTACGACTCGAATATCATGGTGTGCACCCTGGGCCAGTAATTGATCGGCCTCCTCTATCGGAAGGTCCGGGACAAGAACGGCATTGGCTCCGGCCTCGCATATACGTCGGATGAATACATCAACACCCATATTGTGAAGGATGTTGTAATAACTGGTCACAACAATGGGATCTCTCACTCCATCAGCTCGGAGCCGTGATATTCCTTCTATGGCCTTTTGAGGAGTCATGCCATTGTCAAGCGCTCTCTTACAGGCACGTTGGAAGGTCACCCCATCTGAAGTGGGGTCTGAGAATGGTATGCCAAACTCGATTATGTCGACGCCATTCGAGGTGAGTGTGCGGATGAGTTGGTGGGAGAACTCTGCAGTCGGATCGCCAGAATAGACGTGGGCCATGAGGATAGGATGCCCCTCCGACATCACAACATCCAGCGGATTGGGATTACGTGTACGCATCATTGCGGCCTCCTATGCCGTCATCTGGGCGACCAGTGCCACGTCCTTGTCACCCCTGCCTGAGAGACACACAACAACAAGGTCATCAGAACTGAGCTGACTGCCTGTTCTCTGCAAGTAGGCAATCGCATGTGCACTCTCCAGTGCCGGAATGATGCCCTCATGGCAAGACAGAGTACGAAAGGCCTCGAGTGCCTGCTCATCTGTGGCATTAGTGTACTTGACACGACCAGACTTGTGCAGAGATGCGTGTTCTGGACCCACACCAGGATAGTCCAGACCTGCGGCTATCGAATGGGTCTCACGAATCTGACCGTGCTCATCTTGAAGAAAGTAACTACGTTGGCCATGTAAAACACCCGGTCTACCAGCACATATCGAGGCTCCGTGTCTGTGAGTATCGACTCCAAGTCCGCCAGCCTCAACTCCCACCAACATCACAGGATCGTCCATGAAAGCATGGAATATCCCTATTGCATTGCTTCCTCCTCCCACACACGCAATGATGAGTGTCGGTAGGCGGCCCTCTGAAGCAAGTATCTGTTCGCGGGTCTCACGGCCAATCACCGATTGAAAGTCACGGACAATCATCGGATATGGATGTGGTCCTACGACAGACCCAATCACATAGTGTGTGTCTCTGCTGTTTGCAGCATAGTCACGCAGTGCCTCGTTGATGGCATCCTTTAGTGTTCCCGAACCCGCGGATACGGCGACTACCTCCGCCCCAAACTGGCGCATCCTGAACACGTTCAGAGCCTGGCGTTCGATGTCTTGCGAACCCATGTATATCCGACACTTGATACCCAGTGCTGCACAGGTTGCAGATGTGGCAACACCATGTTGTCCTGCGCCAGTCTCTGCAATTATGCGAGTCTTCCCCATACACTTCGCAAGAAGTACCTGTCCAACGGTGTTGTTGATCTTGTGAGAGCCCAGGTGACACAGGTCCTCCCGCTTCAGGTACACCCTTGGTGCATTGCAGGCCCTTGCAAGTCTGTCAGCCCTGTAGAGTGGAGTTGGTCGTCCTGCAAATCCTCTCAGAAGACTGTCATATTGTGCCCTGAATTGAGGACTCGTCCCTATCTCCTTGTAGGCTCTCTCAAGGTCCTCGAGTACCGGCATCAGAACCTCCGACACATAAGTGCCTCCGAACTCATCATAGTATGCCTGACTCAGTCCCTGTGTCACCTCATCGCGTCCTCCTTCCTAGGTTGACTGTTCTTGCATTGACGAACAAAGTCACGTACCAGTTCCCGATTCTTCAGACCCACCGAGTATTCGACACCAGATGAGACATTGACAGAGTATGGCCTCAGTGCAAGAGCATGATGTACGTTAGAGGGGGTGAGTCCACCTGCAACACCAAAACGTCTACAACATGAGACATACCGCTGACGCAGACACTCGTAGTCAAAGCGGATTCCCATTCCTCCACATCTACCGTCTACTAGTGGTTCAAATAGGATGCAGTCACATGATGAACTCAACTCTCTCAGTTCATCACAGCCAACATCGGCCACACCCGTTCCGCTGTTGACGGATACAGAACAGATGGTCTTGAGACCATGCCCTCTGAGCACATCGAAGTGTTCAGGACGGCACCCGTGAATCTGGACTGCATCGACTTCCGACCTGAGTGCCAGATCACAGGCCGTTTCTATGTCATCATACGGCAGAATGGCCGTTCTTGTGATCATGGGCCCCAGTCTACTTCCGATTTCTCTCACCTCTGCAGGTTCCATACTACGAGCCAGTCCACTGAACAACACAAATCCGAGCGAGTCTATGCCCTCCTCTTCGCACATTATTGCGTCTGAAACGTTGGTGATGCCGCATACCTGTATGCGCGTCGTACGAGATCACCCTCCCGTGACTACATTCTGACCACACATCACCAGTTCTCTCACCGAAGAAGCAACATCATCAGACTTCATCAGATGCGTCCCGACAAGCACCGCGTCCACACGCAGGCCCGAGTCTCTGTAGACCTGTTCTACATCCGCAGGACCGAATATGCCCGATGCTGCAATCAGCACACATTCCCTGTCCAGTCCGTGTGCAGCGGCGATGTTTCTCCGGTCTATTGAGAGGTCTGTGTAGATGTTGCGAGCATTGACCAAGATGAGGCGAGCACCCTGCTGTGTGACTGTTTCAATCTCCTCAGGAGTTGCTGCCTCGACTACTGCTTCCATTCTCAAAGCTCTTCCCACAGACATCAGCTCACTCAGGCTGGCATCTGTACAATCAAGGACTCTTGTCATGAGGAGGCACGCATCCGCCCCTGCAACAGCACACTCTGCAAGGTGTAATGGCTCAAAGAATACCCCCTTGGCAAGTACCGGCAGTGTTGTCATACTTCTGACCCTTGAGAGGAGTTCCATAGAGCCACCAAAATACATGGAGTCGACAAGGACAGATACTGCACTTGCTCCGCCTCTCTCAAACGCTCTGAGAGGCCCCGATACATCATCCGGTGATATCAGTCGGCCCTCTGTCGGTGATGCCGGCTTGATCTCTGCTATGACCTTCACACCACTCTCGTGGCCACCCCACAGGCATTCAGTCAATGAAGTGTGTTGTCGTCGGGCTTGGATCTTTGACTCTGTAATCCTGCCGACCACCTCCCCCAGTTGTTCAGTCAGGGTCATTGCGTCCTCCCTCCTCTGAGTTCAACAGACTTCAGTCTGAGTGACTCTAGTTTTCCCAATGCACTCCCCTCAGCAATCACATCCCTTGCAAGTTCCACCCCGTCACGAATACTTGTCACTGCATCTGCGGCGTATAATCCGGCGCCTGCATTGAGGATCACTATGTCCAGATATGGGGATGCATTGCCGTTCAAGACATCCAACAGTATCTGCCTGTTGTGGTCAGGTTGGCCTCCTCTGATGTCCTCCGGTCTGACTCGTCGCAGGCCAAACTCCTCAGGCTCCACATAATACGTATCAATGTGCGCGCCACTGATCTCTGTGACCTTGGTGGTCCCTGTCGTGGTCAATTCGTCGAGTCCCGACCCGTGCACGACAAGTGCACGTCTGAGTCTGAAGCGACAGAGCACTTCTGCAACCTTCTCTGTCAGTTCGGGCGTGAAGAGTCCCACGAGTTGGTAATTCACAGCAGCAGGATTTGATAGTGGACCTAGGAGGTTGAATACTGTCCGTAGCCCGAGTTCTCTTCGGGGACCGCTCACAAACTTCATGGCCTTGTGAAATGTTGGAGCAAACAGGAATCCAATCCCCAACTCAGAGATACACTGCTCCACCTGAAGTGGTGTCAGGCTGATATCTATCCCGGTTGCCTCCAGGAGATCCGCAGAACCACATTTGCTCGACACACCGCGATTGCCGTGTTTTGCCACAGGAACTCCTGCGCCCGCAATGACAAAGGCTGCAGCTGTCGAGATATTGAATGACGAGGTGCCATCACCGCCGGTCCCACAGGTGTCCAAGGCGTTCTCCGGTACGTTGATGTGTATTGACGTCTGGCGCATTATCTTTGCAAATGCACACAGTTCTTCCGCAGTCTCGCCCTTCATCCTCAGAGCGGTCAGAAAGCCAGCGACCTGTGCAGGGCTCACTACGCCCTGCATGATGGCTGCCATCGTATCAGATGCCTCTTGTTCGGTGAGGTCGACACGTTCCACCAGTTTTGCCAGTATGGGTTGGATCATTCTATTACCTCACCACCACAACTGCCTCCATGCCTGGTGGACGTCCGCCACGAATCTCTGCCATGAACGCTCTGAATGCCTCGGGGGCCAGAGCCTGTGCACCGTCACAGAGTGCCTCTTCAGGACATGGATGTACTTCGACGATCAGCCCATCTGCTCCCACAGCCACTCCAGCCCGCGCGAGCGGAATGACGATATGACGTCTGCCTGCTGCGTGACTGGGGTCCACAAACAGAGGAAGATGCGTCAGAGTCCTCAGCTCAGGAATGCTGGCCAAGTCAAGCGTGAATCTGGAGGAGTCGCTGAAAGTCCTGATTCCGCGTTCGCAGAGGATGACCTGATAGTTTCCCTCTGTCATGATGTATTCGGCAGCAAGCAGAAGTTCTATCAGTGTGGCGGACATACCTCGTTTCAGCAGCACAGGACGCCTCGATCTTCCTGCTCTACGAAGAAGCTCGAAGTTCTGCATGTTTCGTGCCCCAATCTGTATGATGTTTACGTACCGCTCCACAAGATCAAATGTGTTGATGTCAAGCACCTCCGAAACCACCGGGAGTCCTGTCAGTTGTCTTGCCCTGTCGAGAATCTTGAGCCCCTCGATGCCCAGTCCCTGAAACTCGTATGGTGAACTTCGTGGCTTGAATGCGCCACCACGCAGCATATCCGCACCACATTCTTGTACAGTCCGTGCCGCCTTGAGATACTGTTCATCGGACTCGACAGAACATGGTCCCGCCACTATGACCGGCCTGTCTGCACCAATCTCGACTCCGTTGACCTCAATGACTGTACGTTCGGACCTAAACTCGCGACTGGCAAGCGTGTAGGGCTTGGTGACCTCAATCACCCGCACCACACCAGGCATCACCTCGATTCTTGCAGAGTCGATTCGTCCC
The DNA here is from genome assembly GCA_013388835.1 of Candidatus Thorarchaeota archaeon. Lineage (NCBI taxonomy): Archaea > Promethearchaeati > Candidatus Thorarchaeota > Candidatus Thorarchaeota archaeon. Next base: position 7,664 of record JACAEL010000027.1, read on the forward strand.
TCATTTCCTGTGATTCCTATTGCAGTCTGGGTCTTACCCCGTATTGGATGAGGAGTCATCCCCATCTTTCTTATTACCTCAATCACTCCATCTATCTGTTCAGTTGTAGCATCACTATTCATTACCACTAACATGACTCTTCACACCTCGTCAGCTGATCTAGAAAGAGCTCAGGTCTCACAATCTGCATTTTCACATGACCGATGTCTCTCAGGAGAGGAGTCTGAATCCCCTCCATTCTCGTCTTCTTGTCCTGTCTGAAGACCCCATTCAGTATTCTTGGTACGATGTCCACTTCTACATGTGTCGGCAGACCAAATGCAGACAGGAGCGTCCTGATGCGTTCTGGTACTCCAGGGTCAAGGAGTCCCTGATTGACTGATAGCAGGGCCTCGCAGACGATGCCAATAGCGACTGCTTCACCGTGAGAATACTGCAGATGAGAGCATATCTCCAAGGCATGACCAACAGTGTGACCAAAGTTCAGAATCTCTCTCTCGCCACGCTCCTCACGTTCGTCACGTTCAACGACCCTGGCCTTGTGTCGTAGGCATCTCTCTACGATGTATCGAAGAACCGACGACTCCCTCTGTGTCACCCTCTTGTGGTTGCTCTCAAGGAATCTGAACAGGCGTGGGTCCATGGCGACTCCATACTTGATCACCTCCGCCAGACCTGATACATACTCTCTCTCAGGAAGAGTCGTGAGTGTGTCAATGTCGGCGAGAACAATCTCGGGTTGGTAGAAGGTCCCTACCACGTTCTTTCCACTTGACAGGTTTATGCCTGTCTTGCCACCAAGCGAGGAGTCGACCTGGGCGACAAGTGTGGTGGGGATTTGAACCAGTGGCAACCCTCGCTTGAATGTGGACGCAACAAACCCTGTCACGTCACCCACGACTCCGCCGCCTAGTGCTATTAGCATGTCAGTTCTTGAGGCAGAATGCTCAGCAAGAAATGCATAGAGTCGCTCCGCAGTCTGTAGTGTCTTGCTCTGCTCTCCGGCTGGTATGACTTCTGAGTGGACCTCCACAACATTGTATTCTCTCAGCCTCTGACACAACTCCTCAAGGTACAGACCTGCCACATTTGAGTCGGTGACGATGAAGACACGTCGTGGTAGACAATCGAGAATCATATCGGGCGACTCGAGGAGTCTGTCTCCCACGAATACGGTGTATCTCCTGCTGAGTGCAGCGACACTGAACTGAGTGCGTACCATGTCTATCACATCTCCAGGTAATTGGCGATGATCTGTCGTCCCCCCTGAGTCAGTATAGACTCGGGGTGGAACTGAAGACCCACGATAGACCTGTCTTGATGGGCCAGAGCCATTATGGTACCATCCTCAGTTCTTGCCGTCACCTTCAGTTCTGCGGGTAGAGTGTTGGGGTCTATCACCAGAGAGTGATAGCGTGTCACAGTCAATGGACATGCGAGACCACGGAAGACTCCACTACCATCATGGATGACTGACGACACCTTCCCGTGGACTGGAGAACTACCTCTGACAATTCTTGCACCAAAGACATATCCGATGGCTTGGTGACCCAGGCATATCCCAAGAATGGGAAGCGTGCGTCTACCTGTGTCGATGTTCTGTCGTGCATGCCTGAGTATTTCAAGTGACACACCTGCGCTCTGAGGATGACCGGGACCCGGTGAGATGATCACTCTATCAGGTCTAAGACGCATCACTGATTGGAACGTGGTGTTGTTTCGAACCACGCAGACCTCAGCATCACGCTCACCGACATACTGCGCGATGTTGTAGACAAAAGAGTCGAAGTTATCGATTATGACAACCCTACTCACAGGACTCCCTCCGCTCCAAAGCCTTGATCAGGACCGCCATCTTCTGCTCGGTCTCATCATACTCTCTTGAAGGAATGGAGTCTGCTACGACTCCTGCGCCCGCTTGAATGTACACTGTGGAGTTCTTGATGACCATGGACCTGATATTGATTGCAAAGTCCATGTCCCCATTCAAATCAAAGTAGCCAACAGCACCAGCATAAGGTCCTCGTCGCACTGGCTCGAGTTCGTCAATTATCTCCATTGCACGAATCTTTGGAGCACCTGATACTGTACCGGCGGGTAGTGAGGCCCTCAGAGCATCAAACAGATCGCAGTCCTTGCGAAGTCGACCTCTGACTCCGGACACAATGTGTTGGACATGTGAGAACTTCTCGACCTCCATCAGGTGGTCTACTACCACAGACCCATACTCTGAGACTCGCCCTAGGTCATTTCGATGCAGATCGACCAACATGATGTGCTCTGCACGTTCCTTTGGGTCGAGCAGCATCTCTATCTTCAGTCTTTCATCCTCCTCCACGTCGTCTGAGCGTGGACGGGTGCCTGCGATTGGTCTTGTCAGAAGTTCACCACGCCTCAGTTGAACGAGCATCTCAGGAGAGGAACCGATGAGACAGACATCCTCAAAGTCAAGCAGAAACATATACGGAGAGGGGTTTGTTTCTCTCAGGACCTGATACAGCCGCATTCTGTCCCCCTTGAAGGAGTAGGACTTTCGCCGTGCAATGACAACCTGAAAGATGTCACCGTCGAGAATGTAGTCCTTCGCACGCCTTACCGCACTCTCGTATTCGGCACGTGTCATGCTTGAATCCGATTGGCTAGCCTCAAAGTTGCCTGTTGCAATGTCGTCCTCTCTGAGCAGGTCTTCAATACCGTCTTCTACCGAGATAATGTGGACCTTATGCAGTAAGTGGTCGAAACATAGTACTATCGTCGGCAGCATGAAGTAACAGTCCGGTAACCTCCGATCATCTATGGACTGCGATGGCAGTCGCTCAAAGAGCCGAACCATGTCATATGAGAAATAGCCCACCATACCCCTTGCAAATGGCAAATCTGTGGGGGGCGTTCTTCTGTCGAATGAGTAGTATATCTCCCTCAGGCAATCAAAGGGATTGGGGACAGTAGTCCAGTCCCCACCCGTCTTGACCTCATGGCCCTTTGATACAAACTTGAAACCCGGTCTGAACCCAAGTATTGAGAATCGCGCTGCCTTGTGAGGACCTCCCACAGATTCGAGGAGAAACGAGTCACCCGGGTAGTGTCGCCTCAGAGAGAGATAACTCTGTACAGGATTGATAGAGTCTAAGTCGATAGTTCGTATCTCAATGTCATCAAAACTCACAGAGACTGCATCTCTATCGATGCACGGTCTCGCGCCAAACAATATCCCGCCTGTAATGACAATGCCGCCTTGTCATTGCGTTCACCGCCCATCCCCTTTGGAGAACTGCTTTTAAACCTTCCCCACAAACGTCCATTGATGTACACTCTAGTACATAACTACACAGCATATACGACGGGGGTGTTCTCTAGAATAGAGGCTACACTCGTGCGTGTCAGACGGCAATCCAGTACTGCATACTAGGACGAGGATGCGCCACGCGGGCAGGACAGACGAAATAGAGGGAGGAATCGAGCTGCCGAGACAGGTGCTACAGTAGGCATACCGATACTGCTAAGACTACGGATGCCTCCGTCTTCTACACTTTGTACGGGTATCGGTTTGCTGCATCTGTGATGGTACGCTGCATACTGGTGCTCCTCTTGCCATTCGAATACACCATCAATCGGGGATTCATGGGTCAGGAGGTGACGGCCCGCGGCGCTGTCTGGGTCTGGGATGACACACTGACCGTGTTTCCGTACGCTCTTTTGATAGTCCTATTCCTCTATGCTGTGGCCATCTCATTCCTGTGTCTTCTGAGAGGTCTGAACGGCGCCTCATACCCATGGAAGAGAGCTGTATGCACATCAGCAATCATCATCGCGCCCTCCCTTGTTGCGCTACCTAATGACGAAGGTCAACTTGCAGTCTGGACCGGCACATCGAGTCCGGTCTCATTTGGAGTTGGTGCGTCTCTCCTTGCGCTGTTTGTCCTCTTTCCATCGGCGGTCTTTCTTATCGACTCGTCCATGGTTTCAAGAAGGGGTACGCGTAAGGTCCTCTGGGTCGTGACTGCGGTGACCTGTCTCTTTGCTCCGTTCTCATTGGAGGAATTCCACGGTCTGCTTGGACATAGCGAGCGGGTCGTCAACTGCGGCGTGGTGTGCATTGCGTCAGGAAGATGGGGTCTCACAGACTCGTCGGTCTTCCGAGTCATAGAGCCTGCGACGCCACCAGACCTGAGCTACACCGTGAGTGACTTCTCTTCGCTCCTTGTGGTCCTGATGAGACTGATGTTCCTGATGGTCCTTACATGGCACCTCTCGGGGAGGACAACATCCACTTGGAGGCTGCTAGCGGCAGCTGCAGCTCTCGAAGTCGCAACAACCCTCACAGTGTTGGACGCGGTCTCCCGTGCTTCTCCGCCCCCGGTACAGTCTTGGAGCCTGCTGCCCCTCCCAAGCGTACTACCCATTGCACTGGCTGTGGCATGGATAGCACGGAGAATTGAGTGCAGAGAACGCGCGAAGAGTTCCGGCACGGACAGACAGACGGAAATGCTTGCGGGAGACGATATGATCACTGTTCCACTCTCCGTTCGTGTCATGTCCACTCTCTTGTTGATTGAGAGAAGGCTGTGTAAGAAGATCCAACGTCTAGCGAGCGGGCGGTCCGTTCGAAACTCCGAATGACAGTTCACTGTAAGTTGGACGAAGTAGGACCTTGGAATGCCACCCGAGTCCGGTCAAGAACGGCACTGGGACTATTCCTCGAGGTCAATGGAATTACCGGACAACATCAAGATTGGTGTCGCTACACGTTTCCATACCTTGCAGGTGGTGTCCTGATGGCCCATTGTGATTACGACGGTGACGGCTATGAGGACATGGTGAACGTGGCGGTCTCGTATCTGCCAGACAGCAGTGCAGTGGTTTCGCTTGTCTTCTGGAGGAACTAGGTGAAACATCGCTAGTACCCTTCTCATGGGGAGCAGGGAATGCGACGGTGCTATTGGACAGGCAGTTCATCTACTATACTCTCCAGCTGTGTCAGATAAACGGAGACCCCACCCCCGAGCTTTTCACCGCGTCGGGCACACGACAGCCCTACTGGTGCCCGTTCGTGAAAGGCCTCAAGTACGCATACTACGTCTCGGTAGATGAGGTCGTCTGAGACCCGCATCGGATTTGCGTACACATGTGACGCCCTCAATACCTTGCCGGTCACGAGAAGTCGTCACTGGTTCTCTCTGCCACAGGCATCCCTCTCCACCTAGCATTTCAGGAGGTATCGTTTCGAGCATCCGCTTCAGTCTCATGACGTAGTTGCGAAAGACCTGCAGTCCGTGACTCGTTATCTCGACCACCACCAGAGGTCTCCACGATATCACTCGTCGTGTTCTCACGAGTCCTGCCTCCTCGAGCTTCCGGAGGTGATGGTCTAGGTTTCCCGGAGTCACACACGACAGCTGTTGCAGCTCCATGAGACCCACCCGCCTCTTGAGGAAGAGGAGGTAGATGAGAGAGCAACGGGGCTTAGCATGAGAGACCTTCTCCTCTTCGCTCAGGGCAAGAAGGTTCTCCACGGTGAGTCACCTACGCCGCGGTCTCCTGCGGAGAGTCCGGTGCCCTCCGAGAAAGCCTCAGTGTCGCAGTGCCAGCCATGATGAAGCACAGAGAGAACGAATTGAGTGCAGCATGTGTGGACATGACATGGTTTGTGACACAGAAGTCTCAGAGATCCATCATGCACCACTCGATTGGCGCTGGTGTCCTGTGTACCGGTATCTTGATGATGTACCGCGGAATCAAGAAAAGCCGCATGTACTTCAGCCCGATGGTGGAGCAAAGGAAAGTGGTCTACAACCCATCTCCCTTTGAAGACCCCTTCCACCAGAGCCCACATCATAGATTGACAAGGAGGATGAGAGATGGCAGACGACATGGAAATGACCGATGACGAACAGACGGTCCTTGAAGAAGCGAAGCGGGTGTGTGAAGCGCTGGGGACGACGCCCCCATCACGCGTGACCATAAAGGGCGCAGCACTCACTCCGAGAGAAGGTCTCCGTGACAGCGGCAGACATCTGGTAGTCTATCGGGAGAGCCGCATCGAGGACTATCGGGACACAATAGTGTGGTGTTACTTGACGCAGCAGCTGAAGAGCCACAAAGACCCCTTCGTGCGGAATCCGCACCGGTATGACATGGTGCTGAGTGTCTTTGCCCTTGCGATGTTTGCAGCCGTGCTCCTGTCAGCCCGCTTCATGGGGAAGCTAATCGCTCTTGTTGCCCTTGGAGTTGTCATTGGCTCGTACATCTACGCTTCATATCGGTTCGGCTACGTCAAGGAACACTACGCTGACGTCGTGGGCGCAGCCATGAAAAACACCGGGAATTGGTCCGCAGACGAGGTCGAGGAGTTCATGAAGGGCGCTCAGACCGAAGGGTTGTGGCTCACTCTTCTGCTTGCATTCATGATGGCGGCAGTCGGTGTGATACTTCTGGCTGCTCTGTAGGATCTCTGAAGTCCCACCTCTAGTCGGGTTGAGTGAAACTTCGCCGATGAACCGAACGTTCCGACTGAAGCTGGGTTACCCCACACCTGTCACGGAGTGGCTCTGCATGCCCTCCCTTCAAGCTCAGAATGGTCCACTCACGAGTCCAATGCGTCTATCACCTTAACCGGCTGATTGCCCGAGGCATTATCGAAAAGAAACCCTATGGCGAGTACGGCGTGCGGCCAGACGCTGACCTCGGGTTACTTGGCAACCTTCTGTATCTGGGGCGATAGCCTGTGTGATGCCGTTGGCAGCCATGGGGACGTGTGGTTGCGAACGCGTTTCAGTCTTCTGCCTGCCCACACCCAAGCAATTGAGCACACACCAGTCACTCATCTGGTTGGGAGCTGTCAGCTGGTGGCAGTCATTGGTCAGAACGAGAGCAGGCGGTATGGCACGGACTGACTTGGTCCCTGACCCTAGAGGTGTTTGGCCAGCTGAGTCATCACCTCGAACTCCCTGTCGTGGATTCGTTCGAGGAGCTCCTTCACCGGTCTGATGAACTCGACAAAGTGAGTGGACTCAGACTTGGCGGCCTCCTCCGCAAGGCACGGGACTCTTGCACTCAGTTTCCTCACTCTCTCGAGGGCGGTCACTCCCTCGGTTTCCATGATTCGATTGGACTCCCACTGAATTCTCCTGAGCTCACACAGCGCAGGATACTCGTCTGGCAGGAGGCCGTTGGCGACCTCGATCCACATCTCAGAGATTGCGAGATAGTCATCCGATGCTCTTGACAGGGTGTTGTCGTCCATTGCGTCGGCCGCCTCCCGAAGGAAGTCCGAGTAGATTCGCCTGAAGATAGCCCCACCCGAGCCGCCGGTCTCGATGTAGATGTAGTGCATCATCAGGGCATGGACGAGAGCCTTGGGGTCAGGAATGAGCTTGGGGTACCTGCTCAACTCCAGACTCCACTTGAGTATCCCCTTCACTCCTATATTGGCGATTGGAGGATTCAGGAGCGCTTCTGCGTTCTCTCGGATGGCCGCCGGGATGATCTCCTTTAGAGGCGTCAGGGTCTTCGGGAAGGTGAACCTCACCATCTGGTTCATTGCCGGGAAGGGTTTGAACTCCGACGCCCTGGCCTGCTTCAGTCGCTTCAGCGACATTGTCAGAGTGCTGGGAAACCTGTCAGAGATATATACGAGGTCCTGCACTTCATCGACTCCGTACACTAGGAAGTTGTGTTCCCCGAAGTGATCGTCATCTCCCGTCGACAGGTGGTCCAGATACGCGATGTCGACACAGACCAGTCCCGGCTGTCCGGCGCTAAGGGTCTCCATCAGGAAGGCGTGTGCCTTGGCTTGGCTCTTCGTCAGGATGCTCTCAAAGTCACCTCCTAGTCGACGGGCGGCCTTCCCGAGTATTCCGGGGAACTTCCGGCAGTCCGCTCGGTTCATTCCACCGATGACTGGATACGGCATCATCTTCATGAACCAGTAGACGAAGCCCATGCCTGCCGATATTCCCAGAAGCATCGGTTCACTTATGTCATGCCCCAGATGGTGCATCAGACGGACCATAGCGCTGGTCTGGCAGTTCTTCCCTCCACCTGAGTGTGAGAAGTCGAGGACTACCCGCTGCAGTTTCTCGGGGTCAGATTGGGCGGTGGACGACTTCGAAGCCACGCACTTTCCTCCGGTCAAGATGCAACAGTTCGATGCTTATAAGATGCTTCACTGGTGGAATCGCGAACGTTTTGCCTGAACCGAGCACTGGGCGCTGGCCTGACGTATTCCTGTGCCCAGCTTCAGAAGGTATGGACTGAGTCTAGCATACGTTTACGGCCATCGAGTCTTCCACGCCAGTACACCTTGCGGGTTCTCTTCGACCATGTTGCTGCTGCTGTCGGCCACAAACAGAGGTCGCACACCCGGACGACGAGAAATACCGACGCTCTAGGCGTCTGAAACACGTGTACAGCCGCACTAGTCCAAGCAGAAGCGTTTACTCTCCCATGTGCACGACTGCCAGCGTGTACTATGGTGTGAGTGTACACCCGAGCCTGTGCTCCGGTACACGTATGCATGGAAGGCGGCGTCAAGTCGAACCTTCGGCTACGGTACACGATACCACTAGCGTGAGGAAGATGCACACCAGAACATTCATGGAGCATGGTAGGCATGTTCACGAACGTGCCAATGTTGCAGGATGGGAAGCCTGTGGTGATCAGATACCACTGCAATGATGGACTAATGGATGCGGCGATACCATCCGCACTGTAGTTCAAGCACTCGCCTCATGAGATTGGCATGGCTTCTGCTTCGCCTGCATCGAGCGGCTTGTCACTCTTCTGTGGGCAATCATATGGGGCTGAGGTTGAGTCGCCGAATGCATAACGTCATAAGGCGGTCTGATACTGACTCCCTCACAGGTGTCACAAGGATCACGCGTTTTCTGATACTGGCATAGAGAGGGGATGAATCCCGTTTCGGCTCCATGAAGGAACTCGCTGCTTTTGAACTACCTGTGAATCGCAGAAGCGAGTGTGCAAGACATGAGTTACGAGAATAAGCCCGTAGAGGCTACAGTGGCCCAGTTGAGGCCAAGAATGAGTAGTGTTGCAGTCACCTTCAAGGTTGTCGAAATCGGCGACGAGCGAGAGGTCAGTTCGCGGAGTTCCGGTGAGAACCATCGCGTTGCAGACGCCATTGTGGGCGACTCAACCGGTACGGTCCGGCTACCACTCTGGGACGATGCGATTGAATCGGTCAAGCTCGGGGACACGTACACGCTGACGAATGGTTACACAGGTCTGTTCAAGGGAACGCTTCGCCTGAACATTGGCAAGTTCGGAAAGATAACTGCCGCCAGAGTGTCAATAGACAAAGTGAACACCTCTGTTGACATGTCTGCTCAGCAACATGATGACACAAGGCCACCCCGCAGGGACTATCGCGGTAGCCCGAACGGAAGCGGGAGCGAGTCTGGCAGCAGAAGCGCTAACAGCAGGTCCGGCACAGGCTCAGGCGGTGGACGTCCTACCAGCCCGAGCAGTCGCAGATCCACTGGAAGCGACAGCTGGGGATATAGTGCCAGCAACAGAGGCAGCCGCGGCCCACCCAGTCGCAACGACCGTGGACGACGCTACTAGTCATACTGGGAGTTCCACGCTTAATAGGGGCGACACAGCTCGGTCGAAGTACACCAATGACAACAGACGCTGATGTCGCAGTAATAGGCGGCGGCCCGGCCGGGCTCAGCGCAGCGAGGACGCTCAACCAGGCCGGTATTGGGTCTGTCCTGTTGACCAGAGAGTCATCACCAGGTGCTACGAAGCCCTGCGGGGGTTTTGTCCCCGTCAGGTGTCTTGACGAGTTTGGACTTGAGCGTTTCAGCGGATGCTATGAGGTGTCCGGAGTACGAATGAGCTTCCCAGGGCAGGAACCGTGTGTTGTAGAGTTCGACGAGCCCGTCGGATACAACTCCACCAGATATGACCTGGGCAGAGCGCTTCTTGACTGGGCGGGTCGCGGAGAATGTCAAGTCCGACTCGACACCGTTGTTGGGGCTGTGACAGAGGAGTCCGACAGGTGTTCATTGCGATGCCATTGTCGTGGCGAGCACTACACGCTTCATGTACAGATGGTGATTGATGCCAGCGGAGTGAATCCTGTCTCACTCAGATCTGGACTGGTCAGGAGACGTCTTGATGCAGGGCAGCTCGGATACGCCGTCCAGTACCAGATGAGAGTCCCGTCGGATGCCAAAGACCTCGAACCCCTGAACACCTTCCTCTATGGTCGTGACTACTCGCCCGGCGGCTATGCGTGGGTCTTTCCAAGACGCAGGGAGGCTGCAGTCGGCACCGGAGGCCTTGTGTCGAGAGTACGCTCCAGCGGAAGGAGTCTGCATTCCTACATTGACACCATACTGAGTTCCGTGGAGCCAGTGAAGGCCCAGCTGCAGGAAGCAGAAGTGACGAGGAGAGAAGCGGCCCTTCTTCCATTGTCTGGCGTGGTTCGACCTTCGTTCTCAAGACGAGTGTTGCTCGCGGGCGATTCGGCCGGACAGTGTTCACCCATAACGGGTGAGGGCATCTACTATGCAATGGCGGGAGGTCAGATGGCTGCCGAAGTCGCCGCTGAGGCAGTGAAGGACTCAGGTCTCTCTTCGGACCAGTTGAGAGCCTACGAGAAGAGGTGGACACGGACATTGGGATTAGACCTGAAGTGGGGTCTGTGGCTTCAGAAGAGATTCACTCGCTCCGGTTCAGGTACCTCGAAGGCGACTTTCCTTAGCTCAGAGAGGTCAAAGCGTGTTGTCGCGGAGATGCTCGTGGGCAGGCGGTCGGTGCTCAGCGCAATGCTCTCTATCGCGCCAAGCTACGTGAGGTCACATCTTGACTAGCCATGGTCCAGTGACGTTCTACAGACTGCTACAAGTGTGCGTCGATGCGATACAGCGCCTAGAGATAGCAATGCGTACAAGTCTTGGAGCACGGCGTTTTCTCTCATGACAGGAATGGCAAGGAAAGAGCTAGTGGTAGCGTCCACCACATGTCTACTACTAATCCTCAGATGGTATCCTGATTGAGAATGCTTAAAACTATGAAGTCAGGGACTGCATGGTCAACAATCGTAACATAGCGATTGAACTCTTAGACTCTCTTGGCGGCGCACTCAGCAACAACAGCTTGGAAGGCGATGTGGAAGGTGTCTATCTGCAACGTTCTGACACCTGCCTCCTCACCGGGAACTGGCTCAACGTGACGGGTCATGGCTTCATCCTGAAAGATTCCCAGAATGTGACTGTCGCGAACAGTACTGTTATTGTGAGAGATTCCGCAGGCATCTACCTTGAGAACACGAACAGATCTCTGCTTTCCGGCAATTCTGTCACAGGCGGCAGCCAGGGCCTCCATCTATGGCATTCCAACAACAATACCGTGTCAAGTAACAACGTTACCCGCTTCGTGACAAATGGCCTCTACATCTTTCAATCGGCGAACAACACGCTGGACAGGAATCTCGCAGACGGTGGTCTCAACGGATTTGCTGTTGATAGTTCCGACCACATCGACCTGGCTCGCAATGTCGCCACTAGCATCATCAACTATGGATTCGTGCTTGACGATTCGCATGACGTGTCGTTAGATAGCAGTAATGCGACCAACAGTCGTCTCGGGTTCTATCTTCATGGAGCTGGGTTTGTTCTACTGACCGGTAACCTCGCTGCAGACAGTCCGGACTTCGGATATCACTTGGAGTCCTCACACAATTGCACACTGACCGGCAATAGCGCTTCTAACTGCTCCAGCTCGTTCTTTCTGACGCAGTCAGACAACTGCAGCCTGACCAGCAATGTTGCAACCAACGGCGATATTGGTTTCGAACTCGACAACTCGGATAATAACATGCTCATCTCGAATACAGCGGCTCAGAATGCAGATACCGGTTTCAGTCTGTACGGGTCAAGGACAACGTCCTGATTGGAAACACCGCAGTTGAGAATGTCTACTATGGCTGCTATGTCGAGAATTCAGTCTACAATGAACTGACCAACAACAGTGTTTCTCACAGCTATTACGGCTTCAGACTTGAGTCTTCGTCGAACAATCAACTCAACAACAACTCTGCTACCAACAACACATACGATGGTTTCTACCTGCACCTCTCAGGCAGTAACAGCTTGGTTGGTAATGCTGCGAGTAACAACAACAACGGTCTCCGACTTTTATATTCCGATTACAATGAGCTGAGAGAGAACACAGCGAACAAGAATTCAGCTACTGGTATCGCGCTGATCACTTCCATCCACAACACATTAGTCCGCAACAGCGTGACCTACAACTACCGTGGTTTCGAACTTGCCACCAATTCGAACTATAACACTCTGGTCAACAACACTGTGGCGCACAACAGTGGTTTCGGTATCAGCGTCAGTAGCTGTACTAATAACAAGATATACCTCAACACATTTGAATTGAACTCACAGAATGCGAATGATGGTGGCGGCTCAAACAACGCGTGGGATGACTCGGTCTCTCTTGGCAATTACTGGGATGACTACAGCGGCAGCGGGGTCTATGCCATACCGGGCTCGTCAAACAGCGTGGACCACTATCCCATATTCGTGGACTCTCTTCCCCCGACCATAGACAGTCCTGACGATGTGACATACGCGGAGGGAACCACGAATCACTGGGTGACTTGGACTCCCACTGATGCCCATCCCTAAAGCCACATCATCTACCGTGACTGGACCACTCCCCTGTCCGGTGCTTGGGATGGGGGTCAACTCTCAGTCGATGTAGGGGGTCTCGCTCTGGGAACGTACAACTGCACGATTGTGGTGACTGATGTGGGCAACAACACGGCCCGAGATGAGGTCCTAGTGGTGGTCTTCGATGGGACGGCTCCGACCGTGAACAGCCCCTCTGACATCAACTACAACGAGTCTACTACCGGGCATTCCATAACTTGGGACCCGTCAGACCTTCATCCGCACAGCTACGCCATCTACCTGAATGGCACTCCTGTGAGGTCAGGCCTCTGGAACTCGAGCTCCGAGGTGATCGTCATCTCAGTCGATGGTCTGCTGCGTGGCACCTACAACTACACGCTTGTGGTGACTGACATCGACAACAACACTGCCGCAGACACCGTGATAGTGACCGTGGCGCCTCCACCGACGACGACGGTGACCACTACAACGACAACCACCACTACGACAGCCCCAAACGCCACGACCACACCTCCGCCCTTCAGTGGTGAGCTAATACTCCTTAGGCGGCGCGGCAGCAGCGGTGATACTCGTCGTTCTGGTGTCGAGTCTGGTCCGACGCAAGGCTTCCTAAAGGCCGCATTGGCGCTTGCAGTTCTGCCTCAGCCTCTCTCCCCAGTGGGCTGCTCATTCCGGAGGGCCCGCGGCGGGAGTCCGTCGTGCCCGTGACATCAGCTGATGCAGACTGCAAGACCGTTCATTTTTAGTTGGACAGAGTCTGACACAGGAGTCTTGTCACTCCCAGGAGACGGCACTGGGGTCACTCCTCGAGAAGAGGTCTCATGAGGTGTCTAACCGACCTCGAGCTCTCAGTTCCCGCACGGAGGTATATATGCACCACGCAGTGATGTCCAAGATTGTCCGACTTCTGGGCAGCTGCTGCTAACCCCTTCGACATGGCACAGCCGGTCTTCCGAACAGAGAGCGAAAGGGGAAAGAGGAGTGCTTGGCACAGTGTGGTGCAAGCGCTCTCTCTATTCTGACCTCAGCGCATCAACAGGCATGAGCTTGGACGCCCTGTGCGCTGGGTACAGAGCAAACACGAGGCTCACAGACACTCCAAAGAACAGCGCAACCATGATGAGCGATGGTGTGACAATCGGAGCGAATGCCATGCCGAGTCTTCCAGACATACCCCCGGCGCCAAAGCCCGACGAGTTTCCTCCTGTAATTCCACTGACACCGACTGCAATGACGTTTCCCAGAACCGCTCCGACGACTATGCCGACAACTGCCCCAATCAGTCCGATGATGCCAGCTTCGGCAAGGAACATGGCAAGGACAGTACGTCCCTTCGCCCCGAGTGCCTTGAGTATCCCTATCTCGCGTGTCCGTTCTATCAGTGACACTATCATGATGTTCATGATCCCTACGCCGGCAACCAGAAGTGATATCCCTGCGATTCCTGCCATGAGCAGTGAGACCAGACCAAGTGCTGACGAGATGGTGGCAAGCAGTGCGGTGGGTGATGTGACAGAGACCTTGTTTGAGTACAGGGCCTTGATTGCATCAGACGTCGCCTTGACCATCGCATCACTGTGATCCATCAACCTGACAACTATCTGGTTTACGACCTCGGTGTTGAAGTATCCAACCGCCGCCTGGAGTGGAATATACACGCCATTGTCAGACGGGCCCACCCCGAAGCCTCCTATCTCCGCAAGCACCGCCACGACTGTGACTGTCTTGTTGATGTACACGAGACTGGTGCCGTTCCTTGTCGCGTACTGTAGCAGGAATGTCTGACCCACATCCACTGCGATACTGCCGTTATCGAACGGGTCGTAGATGCCATGTCCGATGACTGCCGCATCATCTGATGGGACTGCGGGTATCACACCGTGTTCTGCGACAAACGTCGAGTACAGATTTCCGTAAGTGGTGAAGTTGACACCATGCACACTGACGGTCCGAGACATGTCCTCGAAAGTCGCAGTACATGACTTTGAGAGCACGGCAGCTGAGTACTGAACATTGTCCAACGTGTTGATATAGTCGGTGTCATTCACGTAGAGACTGAAGTCGCTACTGGAGCCGAATCCCAGATACCCGGTGCTGACAATCACAGTATCAGTTGAGAATCCCTGTTGGAACTGCTTCTCAATGGCAACCTGGAATCCTTGCGTGAATGACAGCAGTGCGACAATCGCCGCAATGCCAATCACGATACCGAGCGTCGTGAGCCCGGACCTGACCTTCCTGAGCCTTATTGCTCCAAAGGCATACGCCAATGTGTCTGTTGCTCTCAACTCATCTCACCTCATCCGACACGATGCGACCGTCCCGCATCCTGATTGTTCGCCTGGTCCTGTCTGCTATCTCCTGATTGTGAGTGACCACCACCACGGTCACCTTCTTACTCTCATTCAACTCGACCACGAGGTCCATTATCTCTCCCGCAGAGACCGAGTCAACGTTCCCTGTCGGCTCGTCCATGAGAAGAAACGTGGGCTCGTTGACCAGCGCTCTGGCCACTGCCACACGCTGACGTTCTCCACCACTCAGCTCCGACGGCCTGTGATGCGTCCTGTCCGCAAGCCCAACGCTTCTCAGAGCATCTACTGCCCTCTCGGCCCGCTCCTTCTTCGGCACCCCCGATATTGCCAGTGGAAGCTCAACGTTCGCCCTTGCGTCGAGACGGGGTATCAAGTTGAACGACTGGAACACAAACCCCACTCTCATTCTCAGCTCTGCGAGTCTGTTGTCACTGAGAGTTGAAGTGTCAGTGCCTTCGATGGCCAGTGTCCCGCCAGTGGGTCGGTCCAGTGCCCCAATCATGTTCAGCAGCGTGGACTTCCCACTACCGCTCGGCCCAAGGACGGACACAAGCTCTCCTCGGTCAACATGGAACGTGACACCGCGCAGTGCCTCGACTCTCACCTTTCCCATTTGGTAGTCCTTTCTCAGATCTTCTACTTCTAAAACCGCATTCAACCGCGTACTCCTCCTTGGGAATGACCTACAATCAGATGCCCTCCTGCTTGCGCTCACCGGCAAGCCGTTCCAACCTCCTCACGAAGCTCTCCATGACCTTTGCCAGCTCGGCGGCTCTCTCCTGACCAGAGTCCTCGTCAGCTGCTTCCACTATCTGTGCAATTGCATCAAAGGCGCGCCGCATCTGCTCGGGCAGAAAACGAAACCTCTCTGGAAGGTCGAGAAATGGCAGAGACCGCCCGGACTCGAGCCTCTCTCGCATCTTGGCCACCATGTCTGACTGCTCACTCAGGAAGGCCCTGCCCAACTCCGTCAGTCTGTACTTCCTTGTCAGGTCCAAGTCGGCTAGCTCCTCAGTGAAGCCCTCCTTCAGCAGAGTCTTCAACAACGGGTAGAGCGAGCCCGGACTTGGCCTCCAACGGCCACCTGACTCATCCTCAATCTGCTTCGCAATCTCTGAACCTGACAGTGGACGCTCCTTCAGAAGCGCAAGCACTTTGTACCTCAAGAACCCCCTCGGCACATGTCCCGTGTACTTCACCCACTCGCCCAGCACGGGCGTGGGCAGCAGCTTCCTCAGGTCTCCATCAGCTGGCAGCCTCTCTTGTGAGAGATAGAGCTTGTTATCGACCTCAACAAAGGGGAGCCGGCTTCCGACTGGTGAACGAACAAGCAGCATAAAGACCGGCGGGAGACCCAGCTCCTCCGGAGCCAGCGCAGTCTCTGCAGACACCGCACCCCGTCTCTTGAAAAGCTCGATCGTGTCCCTCAGTCTCTGCTCCATGTCGAGAAACATCTTGGTCAGCCATTCCCTGTCTGAATATCGCTAGCGATATCGTTAGTGATATGATATCGCTATTGATATCGTTATAACGTCATCGGTATGCGCAGTCTGTCGCAGGCGGTGTTGTCAACCCCTCTGTTTCCAGCTCTCTGCAGTACTACGGGTTGTCTGCCAACGAGATGAAAGACCAGTAACAGCACTTGATGCCAAATGGCATCCACGATGGACCGGTACGCTCCGTGGCCTTGCCAATCTACCTGAATGTGGCAGGCCATGAGATTCCGCATCAACGAACCAGTCAAGCATAGATGCTCGCTACGTAGAGCTGCGACCTGGCGAAGGGACTATGGAGACACCTGCGGTCTTGGTTGAGAGGATAGTCATGGCCATGAGGTGACAAGCCTCACTCGTCGTGCAGAGGAGGCCGGGTCGTATGCGAACAGGGACATCAGAGCCATGGTCGGCGACCTCCTCTCTATTCCGGTCATGATGTCATGGTAGGTGACGGCGGTCGTGGTAAACTCTTCCCGGATCAAGTCCTTGGTGGACTCCATTTCGCGAGAGAGGTCCAAGAGGAATGACTGTCCGTATGAATCATGTCCTTGACCTCGCCGATCTACGGATCTCTCGGATGTCTTCTTCACAGCAGAGTAGGTCATACAGAGTGTGGTGGTCGCGTCATCATGCCTTGAGAGTTGTGCAAGCGCATAGAAACACATGCAGAGCGACTATGAGATGTGGAGATGCTCAAGACTTGTGCGCTAGAGGTCGGCCTGCACAGGACCATGCCTCGTGAATACACTTATATCGCAGATATCGCAACTCAGATGCAGTGCATGTGCAAAATGCCGCAATCCTGACTCTGACGCATTGCGAGATTCGCACCACACAGGCACACAAGACTAGGACATTGATCGTGGCAGCGTCATGGGACCAGACTCTGCCTGTCATCTGACGAGTTCGGTGACCTGTGATGCATCCGTGCGAGGATGTGGACCAGAGCGCCTAGGTGGGCGCGTGCGGGCCCTTGGAGTGGGCCCGCATACTGGTCATTCATTCTGTCATCTAACCAATTGCAAACTCGGACTCTAGTTCCCTCGCAGCTGCTCTCACCAGTTCTGACTCGTCAGTCAGCCCGCGCTCGATGACTTGCGAGACCACACTGTGAGGGGCCCATCTTGAGGCCTGAACTGTCGCCGCACGAACCTTCTCCGACTCATCCTCGAGAAGACGCGCCAGAAGCGGGAGTTCGTCTTCATCAAGCGTCATCAGGAGCAGTCTGGCTGCCTCCGCTCTGACATCCGGACAGGGATGTTCGGTCATTCGGGCCACGCGCTCCCCGTCCTTGACGACAACTCTTGCCCGCGGCTCTGGTGGCGGAGGTGTCGGTCTTGATCTGACAAACCCTCTTGAAGCGAGCACCGACAGGGCTTCGGCAACATCGGCTCTCAACGGATGGTCTCTGTCTGAGAGAAGGCGAGTGAGGAACTGCTCGCATCCAGGGTCCCCGGAGGCAGCGAGGACTTGGAGCGCCCTCTTGCGTATTGACAGTGGACCTCTTGGTATCAATGACATCAGGACGCGACTGCAGAATATGCTGCCACAGTACTCTATCTCGTCGAGCGCTCTCAGTACGGTGCGCTCGTCACGACTCTGTAGGTCTTCTTGAGCCCAGAACAGGCGTTCAAGCAGGATGAGTTCGGGGTGGGCAGACCGGTCCAGTCGGTTCATGTCTCTGAGCCTCTCAACCTCAGAGAGCCAGTCATCCTCCGGTACGCTCACGACACGAGACTCGATTGGAAAGCCAGCAGCGGCGAGGGCGGCTTGGACCTGACCCCAAATCGTCAGACCAACGACATCAGTCCTCACATCGACTCCAAGGGCACCTAGGACCATCCTCCCGTAAGCTGATGCCCTGAGAGCCCCCACGTAGAAGCGGTCCACTGCTCGCCCCTTGACAACAGAGTGGCTGTGGGGCACCTCGACACGCGCCATCTCATCGACTCGCTCCTTGAGGACATCCTGTAGCAGTACAGCGTGCTCGGTGGAGGCCGCAGCTTCAACGTCCACTCTCGATACCAGAATTGGACCCGGTGTCCAGCTGAGCGCATTCCTCAGCCAGCCGAGAGCCTGCCTTCTGATGTCGACGATGGTTGTGGCCGCGCGGCATATGGTGAGCAGTCTGCTCGACGGAAGCCCCACTGCGAAGTAGAATGGTTCAGTCCCGAGCAGTGACACGACCTGATCCCTCAGACAGAGACGACGACCACCAAGCGTCTCGCCAATCTCCTCAAGGCAGGACGACACTCTCTCGGGCGTATGGGTTGCGGAGAGCTCTAACAGCAGCTGCGACCCTCTGACAAGGTCCACACACTCTATTGCTGAGAGCAGCTCTTCGTTCAGAGTCATTACGCGTTTGGATCTCCGTCGCACTGACATGCATCCAAATGATTCCAGGCAAATATAGGTCCTGTTGCTGCGGGCGATGACGCAGTAGAGTGTATGTTTCTTGTGACGTCCAACTGCAGCACGAGGGTGGACCAGTTCAGGCAAGTCTTGTGCACAGTCCACATGCTTCACGGCATGGAAGCACTACAGGTGAGGTCATGCGACACTTCCGGCGACCTCGGTTGATGACCCGGTGTCGTCACACATGTCTAGGCATCTTGTCCGCAGCTCTCCTGACAGAACATGAAGACTGGTCTGACGACGTACCAGCCTCGTAGCTCTTGGGGCCTACACGGGATGACTGTGCCAGCTTTCAGCCTCCAAATCCTTAATAATGGCGCACGCAATACGTCAGTCGGTGGTTACGGATGGCACAGCTTCGGGTGACTGGGCGAGGATTCTATGGCAGGACTGAGATCCTCAAGAGGATATCCAAAGCCCTTGAGTCGTGTGGTGAACACAACGGTGGTGTCATTGGTCTCTGTGGGGGCCCTGACTATGGCAAGACCGCGATTCTAGAGCGCTGCCATGAGACACTGAAAGACAGATCTATCACAATCATGGTGCGGTTTGAGAGGGAACAGAGTCCACTTGAACGTCTGTCGGCGATTGCAGAACGCGCGAGGGCGAAGGGTCTGAAGACTCTGAGGTACGACCATGTCTGCGAGGCCATTGAACGTGCCCTCACCAGCAAGATGAGCGGAGCGGCACGGACAAGGCTGCTGAATGATGCACTAAGAGCATTTCCATTCTTGAGAGATTCACTCGCTGTGGTCACTGCAATGCCCAGCGCATGGCGTGCTCTTGACCGTCGAATCGACGAGCACTTCGCGGGTATGAGAAAGTGGGTGGCTCAGAATCTGCCAGATGTCGACGGAGAGGCGTTCTCAAACCTGATTGACTCAAGCGATCAGCGCCTGCTACTGGAGATGCAGGCGCTTGCGGACGATATCGCGACCTCTGAGGGTGATGAAAGGCCGGTGCTGCTGCTCATCGACGAGTTCGATTACGCCGAGCACGAGCCCGGCCTCAGCATTGCTATGGGCAGCCTCTGCTTGAACGAGGCTCAGTTGTGGCTGGCCGTATTCGGGAGGATCAGGGGCGTACTTCTTGTGACCGCAGGACGCGAGCTCACAGAAGATGGCCAGTCGGTTGGGATTGCTCGGGAACTCATCGAGGTCAAGGAGCTGGACCACGAGAGTTGTCTGAGGATAGTGGAGCGGATAGAGAGTCGTGAGAAGAGAGAGCTAATAGTCGAGGTGTGTCATTGGAATCCCGGTGCGATATGGGCGGTGTTGGACCTCGAGGCACATGGACAGCTAAGCATCTCGGAAATAGAGTCCATGCGGTCTTCGAAACTCGGGGTCGTGCGACAACGGATATGGCATCGCTTCACGGACCGGACGCCAAAAGAACTTGCGGATGTTGTACGCGCTGCAGCGCTTGTGCCATTCTTCAACAGACAGATACTCTCTCGGATATGCTCCCAGTTGTTCGATACCACATGGAGGGATTTCACGCGTCTCAGCTTTGTCAGGTATGAAGAGGTGGACATGGTTCTACCAAGGCTCCGGAAGCAGGACATTGAAGACCACGATCAGGCACAAGTTTCAAGGACCGCTGATTCGGACGACTCCGAGGTGGAAGAGTACTGGTCACTGGATGACCTTCTCAGAGATGTGGTAATAGCTGACTATGGAAAGAGTCTTTCTGAATACGCAGAGAAGGCTACCCGTGCACTCGTGAAAGCAGGCGAGGAGAAAGAAGACCAACTGTACGTGGGGCTCGCAATCTCTGTACTTGCATTGAAGGACGAGACTGCAGCGGTACAACAACTACTCTCCATCGCGGAGAAACTTCACTCAGACCACAAGAACAGGGAGATTCTCCGCATGCTGACTGCTGTACGAGTGCGCGATGACATATCACGAGTGCAGCTCCTTTATGCCCGCGCACGTTCCCTCTCTGCCGTCAACAATAAAGCCGAGGCTGAGTCAGACCTTCAGGCCGCAAGACAACTGCTTAAAGATCTTACTACACAAGGCCATGAAACCTCCCCGTTACTCGCAAGTGTATC
Source organism: Candidatus Thorarchaeota archaeon (assembly GCA_013388835.1). Taxonomy (NCBI): domain Archaea; kingdom Promethearchaeati; phylum Candidatus Thorarchaeota; species Candidatus Thorarchaeota archaeon. The sequence goes on from JACAEL010000027.1 coordinate 28,620, forward strand.
CCTTCTCGTCGGAGTTGTTCGCGCGGACACAGGTCGGCCACAGGAGGCTGAGCGCGACTACACGGAGGCCCTTGCGACCTACAGGCGGCTTGCGGAGAGGTCACCTGAGCAGTTCGAGCCTGATGTCGCGACGACTCTGAACAACCTCGGCAATCTCCATGCGGACACAGGTCGGCCACAGGAGGCTGAGCGCGACTACACGGAGGCGCTTGCGATCCGCAGGCGGCTTGCGGAGAGGTCACCTGAGCAGTTCGAGCC
>JACAEL010000028.1 GCA_013388835.1 Candidatus Thorarchaeota archaeon
ACTTCGCTCAATGTTTCAGCCTCCAGACGTGTCCATCCCAGAGGACCACATGTGTCTCGGCTCGGGGATACATATCCTGTTCTCTCAGACCTGTGAGGCCCGAATAGTGCTGTGCTTGGAGGTCACGACCAGCCTCGGCTCTTGGACCACAATCTGGACCATAAGACACGATTTCGAAGTCATGAGAACGCTATGGTGTCATCTCAGGAAGAGCAGATGTGGTGAAATGGCATTTCTGACGCGAAGAGTGAGCCCCTCATATCCCGACATCGGGCTGGGGCCAGCCGTACCCTTTCTTCTGTGGTCGGAAGGGCACTGTGAGCTAGTGACACAAGGCAGTGGGGTTCTTAAGCAGGGGGTCTCATCAGGATGTGAGCAGTTACGGACTGTGCAGGTCATGCCAGAAGTGAAGGAGTTCAAGGGTGTCGCGCTGGTCAGGGAGGACCACGACCAGCTGCTGAGCATCCAGAGGGAGATACAGACGTGGGCAGACGTTGACGACGAGTTCGTGGCAGTGCGCAGTCCGTCGGGCTTCTACAAGAACTCTATGATGTTCATGGTGCAGGACCGGAGAGTCGTCGGTCTTCAGATGCGTGGTATGGGGCTGGAACGCCTACCTCTTTCTGTGTTCGGACTTCGACGACTTGAGACTCTGCTGGTCGACAACAATGGTCTTCGTGAGTTACCTCGAGAGGTTGCTGAACTACCGCGACTGACCCGTCTGGACATCACCATCAATCCGCTTGGCGCGTTCCCTGAGGTCCTACGACGCATCAAGACACTCCGTTCTCTGCGCGCGGTCGAACTGGGTCTGGTGGCATTGCCTGAGTGGATTGGGAATCTAGCGGGACTCGGAGTTAGACCTTGAAGGCAACGACCTCACAGCTCTACCCGAGTCCATCCGAGCACTGAAGCGACTCCAACGCCTCTCATTGAGGTGGAATGACCTGAAGGTGTTCCCTGAGTGCTTAGGTGCTCTCATTGAACTTGAGGAGCTGGACATATCCAAGAACCAGTTTGAACAACTCTCCGAATCGCTGCTCAGCCTGACGCATCTGAGAATTCTCGACATCAGCAGCAACCCGTTACCGTCGCTGCCTGACTGGATTCAAGTCCTCCAGAGTCGTGGGTGTCAGGTCACCACCTCCTTCTGGGAGCGAAGGTGAACTACCGGTCTGACCCGTCCTCTTCCTTCGTTTCGGTCCTCCTCTCGCTTGATGGCATAGACACTACTCGCACCTCAATCCCTTCAATCCCGTCGAAGATGTCCTCAAGTGGGCTGCCCTTCCTCAACATCCTGCTTCTCTCTACAAGACCTGGTATCGAGTGCCCAATGATAATCCTTACCGTGTGTCCGTCATCATCCGGCAGCACAGTGTTCTCTGAAACGAATCCAGTGTTCCTTGCACCCAAAGCACGAGTCCAGATCTCGACGGGGATGTCTGATTCACGCTCACCCCGGAACGGACCTCTGAGGAGAAACCCCCATCCTGCCCTGTGGCGTTGTCATCTCTCACACTTGCTTGTTTCTTGGCCTCAATCACATCGAACTGAGCCGTCTGAGTTGTTTCGAGGTTCGGTTTCTCAGACTGCGAGCCTGTATGCGCAGCTCTCTCGGCAGCTATACGACCTCCCCGCCTGCCCGCCTATTGACTCCCTATCGTACCTGCTCTGCGGGCTGTCACTTCCGTGGTGGCGCCGTTCCCTGCCCTCCCTCCTGCGCGCCACACGACATCCCACCTACCCTCTCAGGTACCGGACCGTGTTGGCAATCTCTCTGCGTATCACGTCCGACCTCAGGAGCCGCGATGGCACCCCGAACTCCTGTCCGGCCCTCACCATCAACAGCTGGGCAGTCTCGTCGTACGTCTTGCACCTTGGCGTGAAGTAGACGCAGTAGTGACCTATCACCGCTTCCAATAGGTCCGAGTCCGGGTCCTTTCGCACGGTTTCAAGAGCCCTCCTGTACTCTTCTGCGAACTCCTCGTTGTCGACCAGCTGGTCTATCTCTTCCTCAAGATCCGCCGTTGGAGGTGCTAGGTACACTGCCTCGGATTGGGAGTTCGGCGTAGGCGTACATCTGTCTGATGGGGCCGAAGATATGAAGCGATTCACGAAACTGCCTCTCAACAGAAGTCCCGCTCATTCCCCGAGGAGGAGGGTAGTTCTCAATTCTCCAGAACACTGCAACCGACTCGGTCATGTGGTTTCCCATCCATCACGACTCCGTGACTCTGTTCACATCCTCTTGACAGGATATGTCCCTTTGCAGGAGCTGCAGTGGCAGTCATGGAGGACGAAAGATTAGTAAAGCCTATGATGAATCGGAATAGTGAGGGATGTGACATGGCTCAGTCCGGAAGGGTCTTTCATGACAACGAGATGAATCCGTTACCTTTGGGGGACCTGATGATCGACTATCTCCACGGGAGCCTAGTAGAATGGGCCAACGTGGACTTCAAGCTCACGATTGACATCTCTCGGGACTCAGACTTCGCGAAAATCGCAGAGGACATCTTCGGAATGGCCAACTTCGGTGGAGGCTGGCTAATGTTCGGCTATGACGAGCCACGCAAGGGTAAGATCATCCCCCGAGGTCTTGATGACACCTTCAGCTTAGACCAAGCGTCCCTTCAGGAGAAGTTTCGATCGTATGCATCAGACGATGTTGACATCGAGGTGAGACAATTCCAACGAGAGGTCGATGATGACGGAAAGAAGGTACAGCGGCTCTTTCTCGCCATGTTTGTTCATCCGTCCAAGTCACTCTTGGTGCCCAAGAAGCAGGGGTTCTACATCGATGCCTCAGGCAGGAAGAAGATAGTCTTCGAAGCCGATGATATCATCACAAGGAGAGGCACACAGACAGTCAAAGCAAGTGAGAGAGAAAAGCAAGAGATTCGCACTCGTCTAGAAGGAGAAACCTACAGGCAGTCACTACTCCGCGGGACTGCAGATGCCGTTGATGAGATTCTCTATTCGAATCTGCTCAGAGTAATCCGACTTCCGAGTAGCGTCTACTCGGCCCGATTGAAGGGCAATGGTTTTCCGTTCTCATCGGCAGGACGCCGTCCCTTCTTCCTCAACGGCGGCCATGTCTACTCGTTCCATAACCTTGCAGCACCGCCCTTCTTCAACTACTTAGAAGATGTTTCGAAAGTCGCGTTCTCAGAGATGCTGTCGACCGACGATGGTGTTCACCTTGTGACTGCTCTGCTCAACATAGAGATGATGAGTGCAATGCGAACAAGACGGCTTCTGTTCGATGAGGACTCCCGCGTTTTCTACTTTCCACTCGATGAAGGGGGCGGCGATGCGAGAGTCGAGTCATGGGGCCTGCCAGGGATGGGACGACCACGCAAAGTGGTTCGGAAGCTGACATCACCAAGAGAGGGAGTCTACTGGAGACACTACTCGGTAGGTCTTCGATTCGAGCGAGTGGACAACACATTCTACCTTGGGATTAGTCCCGGAATCATCGTGAGCAGGAATGGCAAGACGCCTCTACACGGTCCGCAAGTAGGCCCTCTACTAATCAAGCATCTCCATAGGCAACACAACAAGAGCCACCTTCAAGATGTACGATTCTGGGCCTCACTTCTGCCTCGATTCCCAAGCGATTCGTCAAGAGTGACTATAGGTCCGTTCATTGAGCTCGGAGAAGACCCTGTCAGTACAAGGCTCAATGTTGGCATCTCCTTCGACAGACCAGTGAAGGAGATGCGAGAGGGCATACCCAATCTTGGCAAGGTCGCAGCATTCGCCTCTCCGCGCGCAATTCATATTGCAGAGCCCAGACTGGTGTTTGGCGGGTCCCGTGAAGAAGAAGACCCACGTCTTGGAATGAGGTACTTCGGTCCCTTCCATGCGCAAGGCGAAGAACCCCTCAGCCAAATGCGTATCGGGCTAGTAGCAACCGGACGGACAATCCCACTTGCTGGTCGAGTCCTGGACTTACTTGAGAGCGAACAGGAATCGGTAACAACCAATCGCTATCTGTTTCCCAGCTTCCCCGGATTGAAGCAAGACAACAGTCTAGCATGCAAGATTGTCCGCTCGGCAACATGGAACGCGGAGATTCCCCAAGTGCTAGTTGAGCGGATTGTGAACGAGGCGAAGGACGAAGAGGAGACAAAGACGTTCAGAGCAGACGCTCTGAACGAGAGGATTGCCAAGGCGGTAGGACTGTATGTGAAGGCGATTGAACGGATATCGATGGAAGACAATAGGCCCCAGCTCATACTCTGTGTTGTACCAGATGAGCTCTACGAGTACTGTGGAATATCTGAGAAGACGAGAAGAGCCAAGAGAAAACGCAGGACCAAGATGAAACAGGAACAGACGGCACCTGACGGACAGGAACAGACAACACTACTAGATCATGGCTACGAGGACACTAGCCCAAAGAGCTACGACCTAAGAGATGCTGTGAAGGGTCAAATCATGCGGTTTGGGATTCCAGTCCAGTTCCTAGTTGAAAAGAAGCTCCGGGCAGTACTAAACTACACGCCGAAGTCGGAGGTACAAGAACCAGCAACCTTCTGCTGGAACTTGGGGACTGGAATGTACTACAAGGCTGACGGGAAACCATGGCGTCTTGCAAAGCTCGACGAGGGCACATGTTACGTGGGCATTGCCTTCTTCAGGAGCAGGCTGGAGTACAGGCCGGGTCTGAACGTTTCAATGGCTCAGGTCTTCACTCACAGTGGTGATGGGCTGGTTCTCAGAGGAAAAGAAGTGTATGTGGACCAGAGGACAAGAGAAGCGCACATGTCCTCTAATAGCGCAGAGGAACTCCTCCGAGAGGCTATCTCGAAGTATACTGACAAGGTCGGTGCACCTCCTTCGAGGGTAGTAGTCCATAAGACATCGTCCTTCGAGAAGGAAGAACGGCAGGGTTTCCTTGCTGCGATAGGTGATGCGAAGGCGGACTTCGTGGCGATAAGGTATGAGAGAGGAATTCGTTTCATGCGTACTGGGAAGTATCCAGTGCTTCGTGGAACACTGATAACTCTCTCTGACAGAGACTTCCTGCTCTATACAACAGGCTACATTCCCCGTCTGAGAACCTATCCGGGACCAAGAGTCCCGACGCCGCTCAGGTTGACGATGGACTGCGACTCGAGTCCTGAGAAAGTCGCTGCCGAGGTCCTCAAACTCACCAAGATTAACTGGAACACAACAGCGTTTGCAGACAAGGAGCCCATTACCATCCGCTTCCCAAAGAGAGTGGGGAAGGTGCTCTCGGAGCTGCCTGACGGGGCAGAAATCAACAGCCATTACAGGTTCTACATGTAGATTTCGGACTACTGCGTGCTTGTTGGTGTCCTTCGACCCGGTACAGTGAGGTCGAGCAGAACACCAGCGCCTAGCTGTAGATTCTCCCTGTCGGTTCCATCCGATTCAATCAATGGGGTATACAACAGGTGCGGATGAAACCGTAGATTCGGAATCTGGAGATGACTGTTGGGAGGAGCTCGCCACCGAAGCAGGTGGCGTCCTGAAGTAGACATTCACAGCTGCATGCATCTTGTTGTGGACTTCGACAAAGACTGGACTACAGCCGTCCTCAAAGAGGTGCCACCGCGTTCGCCGTCGAACTTCGTCCAAGATGCCGTGTTGCCACCATGCACATTCCATCCAGTGAATCTCTATGATACCTCCCGGATACCTGTCGCATAGGAAGGTCTTGACTCCTCTGATGACTTTGGGGATGATTTGCTTCAGCTCTTCTCTTCGATTCCTCCGCGGATTACGTGTCGAATTGTTTGTTTCTCGTCTGTCGCATAAGTGCCCGCACAGATAGCAGCTCTTGGGACAGCTACGGTCACGAGGTACCCATGTGTCCTCAATGATGGATGGCTGCGGTCCAGCAAAGAGTCAGAGTCACCCAGCTATAATACGATATTGTATGTGGGTTGACGGACCTGATGATTACAATGTTGTGACCCACCAGTGGCGAAGGCGGTCGCTGACCATGTGTCCGACGGATGCTGTGGCTCAACGCATTCGGCTACGTGACGGTCGAGGCGGCACCATCCGAGAAGAGGCTGTTGGAGGCCGTGCTGAAGGTCCGATAGGTGCTCTCCCTGCCGACGCTCTGGCCTGAGTGCTGAGAGATGCACAGCCCAGATGGTCTGGAGAGGATGTCACAGAGGAGTTGTCGGTGTCATCGGTGACACCGTCCTAAGACAGGAGAAGTAGAATGATGGGCAGTCCCTAGAGTAACAAGCCCAAGAATTCCTCTTTCGAGAGTCCACTCTGTTTTATGATGGCAAGAAGTGTTCCTTTTGGAATCGGGTTTCTGTGAGGGATGATCACAAGGTGTGGTTTACCATTGCTATCATATCTGACAAGTGCAACATGACTGCCTTTCCCCCTTACAGGAGCATATTGAAAGCCCGCCTTGAGTAACTGGCGGATGAGTTTCGTACTATCAATCAGAGGTAGACGACTCATTATGTTTCACATCTTGACCGGATAGTCGTCTTATATGACCTTGGAAAAACTCACACATTGATCTCAATCGTCTGCGTTGATTTCTCCGACGCGAATAGTATCGATTCGTAATCTTCCATGATTCCGAGTTCACGTGCATTGACGAGCCAGAGCTCTATTGCTTCAGTGAGGTTGGAGAGTGCTTCGTCAAGGGTATCACCTGCAGATGATACATCAATCTCAGGACATTTGGAAACGTATGTTCCGTCTTCTTCCCACACAATAGCCGTGAATCTCACTTTCTTCATCCTGTTTCAGTAGCTCGTATTGCGAGTTAAACTCTTTCATCAATGAGATTGGGACGCTCACTCACCTGAGACGACGGAGAGAGGTACTCGCGGAGAGGACGAGCCGGCAGGCTTCGCAAGTCGCAGATGGCGTCCCTCCTGCCGAGTGCATTGTGGTTGAGCTGGTCGGGCAGGTCGCTGTGCTTGTCCTTGCCGCCATCGAGTCCTCTATCAGTTACATAATGTGATGTTATGTAGTGTTGGTACTTCACTCCTGTGATTCCACAGAGTCGGAGTGAACGAGCGTATGACTTTTAGTACGGTAATACGCCACTGAGATAACAGTCGGTGATGCATACTCGTGACGATAGTCAGCGTGAGGATTCCGGAGGAGCTCAAGAAGAGGATGGATGAGGCCCCATGGTTGAACTGGAGCGAGATACTCCGGCAGGCCATCATCGATGCGCTGGAGCGCGAAGAGGGGAAACGGTTGGCCGAGGCAGTGATGGTTGCGGAGCGACTGAGGAGAGATGCGCCAGAGGGGTGGGACTCAGTGGAGTTCATTCGGCGGGACAGGATGAGAGATGCACGCCGCTGAGCAGATTGTAGTTGATGCATCCGTAGTCGTCAAGTGGTTCCTCAGATAGCACGACTCTCAACTAGCACTGGTCCTTCACGACAGATATGTCAAAGGCGAGGTCTTGCTTCATGCGCCAAGCCTCCTCGAGTATGAGGTCATGAACGCACTACTGCACAGCAGGGCGTTTCCGCCCAATGATCTGGTGGATGCGGGTCAAGCTCTGCTCAAGTATGGGATTCAACTGCACAGGCTAGACGAACAGCTTATGCGTGCCACCATCAAGATTGCTGTCCAGTCCGGGACTACTGTGTACGATGCAGTGTACATTGCTCTTGCACAAGAACACAGGTGGAAGTTCATCACAGCGGACGAGAGAATGGCCTGCCGTGTTCGTACCAGCATCGAGGATGTCAGTGTTCTGCTTCTGTCGTAGCTGTGACCTCGGCTAAGAATGAGCAACCTCACAAGGATGCACCGTTGAGAGTTGCGTCTGCACATAGTATGAGGCAGTGGACACTGGGAACACCGTGAAAGATGCAGACATGAATCCGAAAAGGGGGACAAGTACTCGTTGTCTGCGGGTATGCAACAGCCGCCCATGAGTTGGGCAATCCTGGACATTACTGAGTGGAGATTATATGCCTCCATGCGGAGACGGAGAGCTTGAGGTCGGCCCGACACTTCATGAGACCTCAAGGAGTGACCCCAGTGCCGTTTCTGGGAGTGACAAGACTCCTGTGTCTAACTTTGTCCAACTGAAGATAAACGGTTAGAAATCGCATCCGGTCATCATCCTTGTCATGATTCGAGCGTTTCCGTGCAACTCACCAAGTACTCTCGTCCATAGTCATCGAGGCTGTTGCCTCCAATCAGAAATGAGTTGAACGAGAGTCGGCTTTCCAGAACCCGGCGGCCTTGTGATGGCCAAGAACTCACCTCTCCCATTCTTGACACAGGCACTGTCGAGCGGTCTCACAGTGCCCCGTCCCAGTTGGTACTCGACTACGTCAGTCAACTATCACTGCAGAGCGCTTGGAGTGGGCTGAATCTCCTGCTCATGGCAGTTTCACTCTACCTTCGCAGCTCTTCACAGAACTTGTCTGTTAGCTCGAACCGTTCATCTGCATGGAGAAGCAGCTCCTCATGCACTGTGACATTGAGATTCGCGGTCTTGCGTCTGCAATAGACCACTCTGACTGTTCCGCCTGCATCTTTCACCGCCTGCACCGCAGGAACGAAGTCACTGTCACCGGCAATCAGTATGAAATAACGTCCATCCTTCTTCAGTGCCAGCTGCACCATTTTGAGTGATAGGAGTACGTCTACAAGCTTCTGAACGAATACAGGTGTGCTGCTGTTCTGAAGCCAGATTGGTTGCGTTCTGCCCAGACATACTTCGGTTCTGTCTAGGAATCTTATGGCATCTAAAAATCTTTGTTTGGCGTCGTATCGCTGTATCTGCTCTCTAGTAGGTTGGGCAGGCTTCCATGGGAGAGCATCGAAGTAGTAGGTTCTCTTCCGGGTGAAATCAGGTTCACAGACCTTGTCGAACAGCTTTCCTAAATCGATGTCCCGGCCCAAAACCTCGTTTGTCTTTGCCATATAGCCGCCATCGACTATGACAAATGCCTCAGGCCTAGAATACAAAGAAGACCCTCCTCTATGATATAATACCCGGCACTCCACTTTTGAAGCCGGGGAGTTATCACAACCTAGGTCGACCGTGCGAACTAGGCAGTCCTAATGTTACTTCTCTTCGATTTAAGAGTTGCTCTTGCAGCGCGTCTGTTGCAGAAGTCATGTCCGGAGTTGCAGAAGGGGCATCGCGCTGCCTGATTTGTACAACCATGAAACACAGGGCCACCCCATGTACCAGTCTCAGTCCTGATGCGATGGTTAGAAGCCACTTGTGCAACAGAGTCTCTTGCAGCGCGTCTGTTGCCGTGACACCTTTCCCCTTCCTGTACTCCTCTACGATCAGCCACTTCAGGATTCCTTGCATAGAGAACCACTCTGAGCTTGTCCTTCGTTCTGAAAACCCTTGCAGGTTTCGTGTGGACGTACCCGTACACATACCCGTCAACAGCGTGGTCTACTTGGAAGTTCCACTCTTCGAGACCAAATCTGTTCACCATTGCTAGGTGTTTGGACTCTTGCGAACGCTTCCTGAAGGTTCTCGCCAAAAGCTGGTATTCCACACCAATCGGTATATTACATCTCTTCTTCCAGCCAAGTTGCAATCCCCCTGCTTGCCTCCAACCGTTCCTTTCGTGTCAGTCTTTCCAGTATGGCAAGGCGGGTCCGGCTGCCAGTTCAATGGAGATCTCAGTCTGGTCCGAGTATGCGAGACAAGAAGTGCAAGAACAGGGTTGTAGGTCGAAACAGCTATCACAGAGGTAGAGTGCGAGTCCAGAGTGTGACTCGTGCAGTACCGAGCTGTGGATACTACCAAATGCGAGTTGTCCTTCCTCTTCAGACTATCTTCCTAGTTCTCGTGCAGTCAGTCCATTTGTCTTCCGACATGTCCTACTCACAGCAGTCAGCTGCGCATACTCAAAGCACGAGGCTCTCTACCGAGAGTCTGAGATCATGCTCAACTACGTTCGGGTCTTATGTGCTGACAGAGATGTAGTGGCTTGCAACAGTGATTTTCGTAAGACATACTGCACACTATACTCTAGCGGCTGCAGTGCAGGTCCGAGTCATGCCATACGTCAAGTCTATTCGCCGTACTTACTCAGCTTTGACGTCCAGTAGGCTGTGATGACCAGCTTGTCACTACCAGCGACACGGAAGTGGACACGCAACACTCTCCCGCCGAACCGCCTCTGCGCAGTCATGTCGTTGTTCTGTTCGGGCGGAGTTGCAGTCGTGACATTCGCCAGTACGGTTTCTATCTCCCTTTCGGTAATCCCTCTCTGCCTCATCCTCTCCAAGGCATGCCTCGTGAAGACTATCAAATGGCAGCGACCTCGGCGACTATCTCCTCCTCGCGGAGTGTGATCAGGCGATTCAGGTCTATCTTGCGCTTGGAGTAAGAGAGGATCTCTATCCCGCAGACGCTTCCGTCGGCAGCGTAGTCGACTATCACGCCGTCCCGTAGCTCCAGACTCTCTACGACCTCGGCGCTCCTGAAGTGGAAGTACACCGCATCTGCAACAGGGTCATAGTCGATTCTCATGTGTCTGGCCTCGTACGTACTGCGTTTCGTTCTACACTGCGTCTCAAGCCACAGTTCATTGTCAGTTGGACAAGTCAGGGCACAGGAGTCTTGTCAATCCCATGAGACGTCACTGGGGAGGGTCACTCCTCGGCGTCAGTTGAAGTGTCGAGTTGACCTCAGGACTCCTGTGTCCACAAGGAGGTATATAAGTACCGTCCCGTACATATCCAGGACTGTCCAACTTGGGCAGCAGCTGCCTACCCTCACCAGTTTCCCAGTCACAGTGCTGTCATGTTGATTCTCCGCATACCCGGCGCACTGATCACTCCTCGAAGATGTGCCTCCCTTTCCAAGAGTGTGGACTTGCACGCAGGAGCGTATCGGCGCGAGTTGTGCATAGAGAGGTCAGTCCTGACGGAGGTCCGAAGTCGTGGTTCTGCTGAGCGCGAAGTATTCCCAGTGGTCCTCGTAGCCACTCCTGACTCGCAGTCCGTTCTCTATGTCGTGGCCGTGAGTGTCCGAGCATCTCCTGTGTTTCCGGCTGAGAGTCCTGTATCAGACCTAGTGTCACGCAACCCCGTGGGCGTTGTCCCCCTCGGTTCAGTGGTCGTCATGGCGACACTGAGGTCCTGAACGAGTTAACCATATCACGCAGTGTGAGGATCCAGAGTGTGACTCGTGCAACACCTGGAGCAGCATGGCCAGGTGTGGCGCGTCTTGGTCGTGTGCGCGTCTTCATCCTCTGCAGACCGACCTCTTGCTCGGTCATTAGTGTTCCATAAGCAGTATACTGGTTCAAGTCCTGCTTCAGGCTGGGGCGGTCTTCCACTACAGTCTGTCACACAATGGCGACATCAACGTCAGAGTACGCATGTTCTAGCCTGTTGCGCATCCCCGTCCTCTCTTTCACTGGCAGTCCCGGATGCGCCCTCAGGAACAGTTCAGGGAAACCGGCTGCGGACACAGGAGCGATGAGCCTCCTATCTCAGAGAGGAAAGCCCTTGCGGGGCTTGCGTGGACGTACGGGAGGTGCAAGGAGCTGACAGCACTTATCACTAGTTTACAGGGCTTATTCCCTGCATCAGCCTCTGCACGTACTCGTACAGGTCCTTCTCGGACTCTGCCCAAAGGGCAAGATCCACACCCAGGCTGTCACCAACGGTGCTCTCAATCACCCTGTTGACGGTCTCGTTGCTGACCTTGTGTCCATTGCCGTTGTTCTTCTTGCGGTCAAAGGAGAACATCAGGTACAGTTTGCCCTGGTTTGCGAGGTGCCCGACGTACTTGACCTTGAGATCGCTTATCTCGCGCTCACCTTGAAGGAAGTAGTGGCTCATCTGTGCAGCAATGTAGGGGTATGACATGTTCCCCTTCTTCTCATCGTACTCCAGTACAAACGACATTCTTCATCGTGGGGGCTCGCCGATGATGATGTGATAACTTCTGTTCATAGTCTTCATGTACCAGCATATGCGAGCATCATTGCAGTAGCTGACACATGCTTCAGATTGACACAGGCTATTAGAGTGTCCAAGGGCGCCCCCCTCAACGACGCAGTCTAAGGAGTGTCTGAAGTGGATTCACGTCACGTTGCCCTTGAGCGGCTACTCGCTGTGATGATTGTGGTCTTGTTTGCTGTCATGGGTTCCATGGCCCTCTCGACCGGCCTCTCTACAGATCTCGGGCAGATCGAGTTCATGACGCAGTTTGCTCTGGCAGTGCCATTCCTGACCGCTACTTCGATTGCCGTCGCCTCATACTTTGCCATGTTCTTCGCGCAGCAAAAACGACTGGGCGACCTCATTATGTCAGTGGTCAGTCTGGACCTGGGTGTGGACTCGTTTCTGCACATGCTTGCACACAGAGGCTCCCAGTATAGTCGGTTCTTCGAGCTCTCGGCCCACAAGAGCGACCTGCTGCTAATGACCGGATATCTGGCTGCTGTGGTCGGAACACTGTGCTACTCCATCCTGGAGAGCAAGGTTGCAACACGCAGACAACAGATACTCGTCATACTCCTGGGCGTTGTGGCCCTCCCCGTGACCTCCCTGATCATCCTGTTCCAGCCAATCCAAGCTCTCCTCCTCCTTTACGAGACTCAGTTTGCACTCCTCCGTACCGGCCTTCTTGTGTCAATAGCAGTTCTCACAGCAGTCTCTCTCGGTTACGGACTGCTGAAGTGGAAATCTCGCAAGCACACAGTCCCGACAGGCATTGAGGCGCTGTTAGTGTTCATGCTGGCTGCGTTGCTCATCAAGATGACACAGACATCAGACTTCCAAGTTGCTGAGCTGCTCACAGTTTCCCCGGTGCTCTTCGGTTTCATAGTGCTGGCGGTGTCACTTCTGGGAACCTCAATGATTGACCCGCTCTGGAGAAAGTGATTCTCATCTAGGCTCGGTCCCCTTCAGATTCGGACCGGGCCGTCTATCTACCGAGGATTGCAAGCAGGAACACTCCTTCATTCCGCTTGGGCTGTTCGAGTACGGACGTCAAGAGCATCTGAAGGAGTCACTCTTCTCAGGTCTGTACGGTCAAAGTGGGAATCGTAGCTGACAATCTGTAGGTGTTGCTTCTTGGCGAGGAGGTACTGATATGAGTCATCGAAGTCCATTGTGAAGCGGGCTGAGATATCGGCGACTTCTGAGAGGTCATCCGGGCGCAGTCCGTGGACTCCTAGTGCTGCCCGTACTACCACGTCTTGAACGAACTCCTTCAGCAGTCCGGGCCTCTCATGCCTGAGGAGGATGATTCCTATCGAGTGAAGTGTGAAGTCGCTCAGGACGAGTCGCTCAGGCTCCGTTTCCTTCAGGAATCGTCTTGCTGCAGTAGCGTCCGCCTGTTCGAGCAGGACCTCAAGGAACACATTCGTATCAACGAGATATCTCAGCTTCTCCACTGCGAAGCCAGCCTCTCCAGCTCAAGTGATGTGTACTTCTCTCTGAGATTCCTGAGCCCTCCCGCCCACGTCAGGCTGAGGTGCCGTTTCGCGGGAGTGCCCTCTCTGTCCATCAGTGATTCAAGTATCTCAACTGCCCTTCTCTGCATGTCCGGGGACATCTGTCTTATCCGCCTGATCAGAATCTCCTCTGGGTCCGACTCGTCCTCGACCGGGGGCTCCTGGTCATGTGAGAAATGCGTCATGACAACATTCTCACTCCCACGAAGGCTGTTAAACTCTTCTGCAGTCACTCTCGGAACTGAGAACTTGCGCTTCAGTCGACAAAGCTACCTGTACACGTCAACAGCCGCCGCTACGTTCCCGGCCATTTGTTATGAGCCACGCCTGCAGACTGGACAGGTTCATGGCGCTCACCGTTCGTCATAGGACGCTTCGTGATGTCGAGTCCGTGAGTTGACTCGCTGTGCTGCAGAGTAGACTTGGCCTCGATTGTGCCCTGTTTCCGGCCTCATCAGACATTGCAGGTCGGACATCCAAGGTAGAGTACCTGAACTCCCTCAAGGCAGCCGTCCCTGAAGACCGTGATGCCCTTCAGCCTGAGTTCATCGGCGAGAAGGAATATCGCTCTCACATCGTCGGGTGTGGCATCCCTTGGCAGATTCACAGTCTTGCTCACAGCATTGTCCGTGTGTCTCTGGAAAGCTGCCTGCATCCGCAGGTGCCACACAGGGTCTATCTCGTGGGCGGTGCGGAATATGCGTTTGACATCGTCTGGTACAGCATCGATGTGTTGTACGGAACCTGTCCGTGCCACCTCTCTCTCAACATCGTCGGTCCAGAAGCCTCTCTCCTCAGCGATTCTCCTGAAGAGCTCGTTGGTCTCATTCAGCTGGATTCCCTCAGTGAGTATCCTTGAGTGTGCTACGGCAAACAGAGGCTCTATCCCGCTGCTGGTCTGCGCAATCAGACTTATGCTGCCCGTGGGAGCAATGGTCGTGGTGGTTGCATTGCGTTTCCACTTCACCGGGGTCTTCAGACGATCGATGCCGGCGAAGTTGCCCCTGACCTTCGCGAGTTCTTGCGAGGCCTTGTCCGCCCTGTCCCGGATGAATGCCATCACCTCTTCCGCCACTCTGATTCCCTCGTCGGAGTCATAGGGGATACCAAGCTGAATGAGCATCTCCGCAAAGCCCATGACTCCGAGACCGACCTTCCTCGTGGCCTTTGTTGCTATCTCTATGTCCTCGACGGGGTATCTGTTCAGGTCTATTATGTTGTCAAGGAATCTGATGGCTAGGTTCACGACTTCTTCGAGCCTCTTCCAGTTGACTTTTCCATCCTGTACCATCTTTGCGAGGTTGATACTGCCAAGTACACAGGACTCGTAGGGAAGCAACGGCTGCTCTCCGCAGTTGTGAACGACGATTCCACCCGCAATGAACCCACCCGCGGGCGTGCCAACAACATCGAACACATCCTGCTCTTGTAACGGTACAAGCGACTCGAAGTGTGCAAGGAATGTCTCTGTGCTGGGCTGTCCGGGCGGAAGCAGTGCCATGCAGTCCTTGAGGGCTTCCTGCTTAAAGTCCAGTAGAAAGCCAATCTGCTCGTGGAATCGGACCATGTTGTCGCCTGATATGACCAGCTCAGTATCCTCCTCGCTCTGGCAAAGCCTGAGCCCGCCCCTGCCATCCGGGGTCAGGCGAAGTCCTCTCTCGCGGTCAAGATGACGAATGCTCGATACGACTCCGAAGTTGAGCAGCATGAGTTGCACAGCCTGTAGCAGCCCCACCTCCTTCCCGCTGAGTCTTATGCACGGTCCTGTGCCGGTGTCCCTCTGGACGGAACCGCCCGCCGTGAACAGGCCCTGGAGGAAGCCTCTCTGGCAGTCCTCTGATGATGACAGGAGTCTCTCTGACACCGATGTGCGCGTGACTCCCCAGTCCCTTGCCAGCTCCAGTGTGCCTCGCGATATGACCTCGCAGTGATTCCTGGCCTCGACCAGTGATGGACTGGAACCGGTCAGCTGCGCGACAGTCTGTTCATAGTGTCTGACGAGCTCAGTCCTGTCCTTTCCATAGAATGCCAGTGTGGCATGCTCTTCATCATCAAGAACCCATCCGTCTCGCACGTACCATCCGAGTACCTGCCCCGTTGCCATGTCTCCGTCCACCCCAAACCCTCCCTTAACGCTCTGAAGACAGACTGTGTTACCCTGCTGGAGTCCGCCTGCCATCCTCCAGCCAGTCGGAGTCAGGACTCGATGGTCCCGCGTGACCTTGACCTGGTACCCCTCGGTTGTCCTCAGGAGATATACGAGCTTTCTCGCTGTCCGCATGGCGTTGGGCACGTTCTGAATGCCTATCAGTCCCCTCTCGGTGCTGACTATGGTGTCACCAGCAACGCAGGGGTTGGTCGCCTCTATCTGCGTACCAACCAGCGGGTGCTCTCGGTTTATCGTGTCTATGAACACGATTCCCGGGTCTCCCGTGCTCCATGCATTGTGGACTATGGCATCGAAGATGGTCCTTGCCCGGACTCGCTTCTGCACCTCTCCGGTGTTTGGCGAAATCAACTCTATCTCGCCGTCCTCACGAAGCGCCTCCATGAACCTGTCAGTCACTGCCACAGAGATGTTGAAGTTCCGGAATGCCTGCTTGTCGGCCTTGCATGATATGAACTCCATGATGTCGGGATGGTCGCACCTGAGTATTGCCATGTTTGCTCCGCGTCGTTTTCCGCCCTGCTTGATCACATCGGTGGCAGTGTCGTATACGCGCATGAATGAGACCGGCCCACTTGCCACGCCGCCAGTCGTCCCCACCCTTGAGCCAGCGGGTCGAAGCCGCGAGAAACTGAAGCCTGTGCCGCCTCCGGACTTCTGAACCTTCGCCATGTGCTTCAGGCTTGTGAATATGGCGTCTATGTCGTCATCTATGGGCAGGACGAAGCACGCACTGCACTGGCCTATCTCGGTGCCTGCGTTGAAGAGAGTTGGACTGTTGGGCAGAAACTCCATGCTGACCATGATGGAGTAGTAGAGGTCTGCATACGTTCGCACGTCCACCTCGGGGTCGTACATGCGCTCCACGCCAGCTATGGCCCCTGCCACTCTTCGAAACAGCTGTGAAGGAGTCTCGATGATCTCCCCACTCTCGTTCTTGAGGAGATATCGTTTCAGCACGGTTGCTGCGTTGGCACCAATCTTCAGGTCATCGACGACGCCGACCTGACGTAGCAGTCGTCTGGCATTGGCCCGCTTCTCCCTGTACCTGATGTACCGCTTCGCAATGTCTGTGAAGCCGTCATGAATGAGGACATCTTCCACGATGTCCTGTATCTCCTCAATGTGAATTGGGTCCTTGCCGCTCTCTCTTATTCTTCGGACCACATCATCAGTCAGTCTTCTGACGGGCGCGGGCGACTCCTTTGCAGACTCAAAGGCCCTGAGGATTGCGTTCTCTATCTTCCTGTCGTCGAACTCCACTACTCTTCCGTCTCGCTTCGTGACCTTCAATCTGCTCTCTCCTCAGTTGTGTTCCTCAGCATGTCGAATGCTCAAGGTGGTGTCTCTTCATGCAATGGTCTTGTCATGTTCCGTTATAAGTCCGCCAGAGTGAAGTGCCTGTCCATGAGTCATCAGTCCGACCACTCTCCAAGCGAGATCAGCATGACTATTCCCACTAGGAAGTTCACGCCGACGAAGAGTAGTCCTACCCGTACCATGTCATACTCCGGTCCCGCAAACGGTGGGCTATAGCCAACGAGTATTGCAACGAAGATGACCGCTAGGATGAAAAGGACAAGCTTGGCACCTCTTGCCATCGCTGAACATCGCCGTAGTACATCAGGCAAAGATGAAGATTAAGTCTTCCACCTGTTGGAAGGGAGACCAACAAGAGACCCACTCGCAGTCTACACAGCTCTCTCAGAGCACAATACGGCGGTCTCACTGTGAAACACGTCAAGCCCGACCAGATGATGCAGTTCTACAGTGAACTCGCTCGATTGAAGGACATGGTGATGCAAGACCTGCTGCACCGTGATGACCGCGACATCCTGTCTCAGCTGGTCATCAACAGAGTCGTGCTGGCATACTTCTCGGCAGCAGAGGGCCTTCTTGGAGACGAGCACCCTGTGAACGCTCTTGCCGACGAGCATAGCCCGCTGTCCCGAATAGACTCCGTTGCAGGTCTGCAGAGTGCTGCATCAACGGTTGAGGTGTCTCGTCGCACACTTCGCGCACTGGCTGAGTCTCTGGACACCTACAGCTGGACGCTGGACGAGAACACGAGCAACCCATCGGCGGTGAGTCCCAGTCTGATTGGTCGTGATCTTGAACGACTGGTCAATAGGACTCATCAGAGGGCGACTGGGTCTTTCTACACTCCCACTTGGATTGCTTCCTATATTGTGCGGTCTGCGATGGATGCTCGTCTGGCCGGAACACTCGACGACTTGGGACACCCACACACGGACCGTTCCTGCACAGACCTGAACATGAGCTCCAAGCTGGAACTAGCCGAGGCAGAGGCGTTGATGGGAGTATTGGCACGTCTCCGAGTCTGTGACATGGCATGCGGTGCTGGGGTCTTTCTTGTGATGGCGGCACGGTATCTTCTCGGTCTTCATCGGGTATGCGCAGAAGCAATGTCCTCTACAGATAGTCCGACTGCACAGGCGAACCCCGGTCATGCGAGGGGACATGAAGCAGTACACCGCGTTCTGTCTTCTCTCTATGGTTGTGACATACGGCCCGACGCATTGGACACCGCTCGGCTCCGACTCCAGCTGGAATACCTGCGGGAGACCCCGAGAGTCGACTCCAAGCTTGAAGACTGCCTGTTGTTTCGCCTGAATTTGGCCTGCGGTGACTCGCTGCTGGGGGACACCGAGGAGGACGAGTCTCCAAGGGAGTCCAAGTCCATAAGATCAGCTCACGCCTCTCCAGGACTCTTCTCATGCAGCGATGAGGAGCAGGGGTTCGACCTCATTGTCGGCAATCCGCCTTACTACCGCCTCTCAAGAGCATCGCCAGACTACATCTCCAGACTACAGCGCCAGTACTCCCATATTCGTCTGGAGTCCAACGTCTACGTCCCGTTCATTGAGCGTGGATATCATCTGCTGCGTGAAGGCGGCGTCCTGAGCTACTTGGTACACAAGAATCTCCTGACCCTCAACTCGTTCTCTTCGTTGCGGAGATGGCTCCTCCATGAGTGCCGCATTGAACGACTGGTCGACCTTGGGGGCGGCGTGTTTCCGGGAGTGACGGCTGAGACCGCAGTCTTTGCACTGGTCAAGCGTCGTCCACACCCTGAGTCGACGGTCCTGCTCTGTTCGCGAGCTGGCGGGTCTGAACGAATAGTACCACATGGCAGTGTGGCTCAGCATCTCTTTGCTGATGAGGTTGCTAACTGGGAGTACCGCTGGCCGGTCTACCTTGACAAGACTGCACTCCTACGGCTGCAGCGAATCCGGTCGAGGTCCCGACCTCTCTCGTCCTACTTGAAGGTGTCAAGGGGGATTGAGACCGGTGACAACTCTCGCCTTGTGTCATGTACACCCGGAGCCAGTGAGACGTGGCGGTCCGTCATCCGTGGAAAGGACATCGCGCGCTACAGAGTCATGGAGAGAGCATTCATCAACTACTGTAGGACTGAACTCAGTGGTCCTCGTAATGCGGACATGTATGCTTGGGAGAAGCTTGTCACTCAGCAGAACAGCAAGTATCCTGTTGTGGCCTATGACAGGGGCGGGCACTTCGTACTGAACTCAGCCACCTTCATGGTATGCCGTGACGACGTGGTAGTAGATCTGAGGACTCTGCTTCTGATTCTGAACTCCCGGTTGCTGCAGTGGGTCTTCAGAACCATGATGACAAATCGCTCTGAGGTCACCGTCAACATCCTGCCGAACAACCTCGGTCTGCTGCCCATCCGACTACCTGAAAGGACCGACTGCTGGCGCGTCCTTGCGGACTATATGACTCTCCTTGCCGGCATGACCGACAACGCAGAGGACCGAGCACTCTTTGAGGCTCTCGACCGCAAGGTTGTGGACCCTCTGGTGGAGGAGCTGTACCTGCGCGATGATCACCAACTGGAGTTTCTCATTGCCTCTCACATCGTTCCGATTGAAGGCATGAGCGAGTCGGCGGCCAGAGCAGTCGTGCGTGAGACGGTGCCCTCACTGCTCTCAGTCATTGAGCAAGCGCCGCCTCATTCATGAGAGATGTCAATCTCGACAACACATCGCTCACGTCTACTCCGTTCTGCGGCGAACGTTACAAGGTGAGTCTCAAGCGTCTCTAGAGGACCAGAGAGGATTAGTGCTGAGTCGTTGAGTGCCACGGCTCGCACAAAGGTGTCAATCAGGTGATAGTCGCCTCCCCCGTGTCCTCCAAGAGGTGGTGAATCAGTGTCATCCGTCCGAAAGACAACTGTGGTGTCAGTGAGAAAGTCATGCACACGGACTTCCGAACCATCTCCTTGTATCTCACCTCTGGTACCAAAGACTCGGTCTTCTCTTGCTCTGGCCCTTGTGAAGGCAGTCATGGTGAATGATGCAGTCTGTCCTCCCTCAAACTCCATGTTCACTACCTGATGGTCGACCACATCGTTGTCACAGCCATACACGCAGCGGCCGTACGGTCCCTCTCTGAGGGCCTTGGCCACACTCTCTTCACTCACTTCATCAGTGATCACGCTCAGCGGCCAGCCATGTGTTCCTCCTCTGAGGAAGACCATGTAGATCTTCTTCGCAGAATAGGGGCACTTCGACTCGTAGTCGCAGTCCAGGCATCTGTCACTTGCTTCGGGAGGTTTCTTCTCAGGACGGAAGTGAGACCGCCCTCCGAACGATGAGACCGCCGCACACCTCTTCCCGACGATGTACCTCATCCAGTCGATGTCATGGCAGGACTTTGCCAATAGCATAAACGAAGACTGGTCTTCCCTTCTCCAGTTACCTCTGACGAAAGAGTGTGCCTGGTGCCAGTAGCCTACAGGTTCGAGCCGTTGCAGACTGACGACCTCCCCAATCATCCCGGAGTCAACGATGCTCTTCAAGACGCGCGTGTACGTGGTATACCTGAGCACATGGCACACCGCGAAGATGATGTGGTTCGAGAGAGCGGCGCGGACGATTCTCTTGCATTCCTCCTCTGTGGGCGCCATTGGCTTCTCCAGTAGGATATGATAGCCTCTCTCGGCAAGGGCTACTGCAGGACCGGTGTGCATTGCATCCTGTGTCGAAATGATGACCGCGTCTGCAAGCCTCTCTCTCTCCGCCAACGCCTGCCAGTCGTCAAACGCCGCATGTTCCGGAATCCCATGTTCTCTGACCATCTTCTCCCTGCGATGAGGGTTGGGCTCCGCAACAGCGACCACCTTCGCTCTGTCGGGATGGAGCAGAGCGTACTTGGCATACGTTGAGCCTCTGTCTCCGGCCCCAACCACTGCCATTGTGACGGGTCTCAGACTTCCGCCTCCTGTGTGCATATACGACGCTTCATGGACAGTTCACATCTGCATTAAGAGATGGTTTGCTGAGTCCGACCGCTCGGTCTTAGAATCACACCACTAAATGTCCCACTCTGGAAAGCAGCTGCATGGCCTATCACTGCTCGACTCCCGCATCTCGGAGGACATCGTCTACCATGAAGCTCCTGTCGGTGCGCCACATCCTCTGTTCCTCG
The DNA here is from genome assembly GCA_013388835.1 of Candidatus Thorarchaeota archaeon. Taxonomy (NCBI): domain Archaea; kingdom Promethearchaeati; phylum Candidatus Thorarchaeota; species Candidatus Thorarchaeota archaeon. The sequence continues at coordinate 21,070 of JACAEL010000028.1, forward strand.
TCGAGTGTTTCTGGCCATATGTTGTACAGGAAGGCGTGTGTATAGTCAACAAGACATATCGAGGTTTCTGTGAGGTTTGAAAAGAGACTCGTGAGCAGTGGAGAGAGGTGAGTGGGTTGGAGACGAAGGAACCAGAACAGCTCTTCCCCTGAGATACGCATCGTGGACTCAAATGGTATTGGATTAGTCCTCATCCTGTTCCTGACCCGTTGCAAGTACTCCGCGTTGCCACGTCCGAACACTATGATGTTGCTGTAGATGTCAAAGGCAGCGGGGTCAAAGACCACACGATAGCCCTCAATGCACTGCTCGTTTATGGATTGAAGTCGTCTGCTAAACGTCTGCGGTGTGATTCTGATGCCTCTCTTGGCCAGAGCATCTATTATCTCCCTGTTTTTCCTTCTGGCGCCGTTCATGAGTTCGTAGATGACTTCGAGGTCGTTCTTAGTGAGCCACGTCAGAGCCTGTCCGGGCTTCTCATGACGAACCATGGGTCTGGGTGAGTCTTCAGCCGCGGAAGCAAACCATGCGTCCCAGTCGAACTTCCACGTCAAGGTCTTGGGGTCCCATCCCTTGATCTTGAGAGTCGAATAGATTGTTGGTTCCTGGTCGGTCGTGAGAAACCTCGTACTGTCTACGAGTCCTTGCTTCTTGAGGCGTCTGACAAGCTCCTTGACCTGGCCTGATGTACCGAGCGGCGGATTGAACTGTAGCAGGACGCCATTCACTGAACCATAGCACCGACATCTATACACGGTATATGGATGTGCCTTGGCCACTCTCTCTATCGCCTGTGTGCTCGCGGCGTCAGGGGTCTCAAGGAGAACATCGACGGTCTCGAGTCCCAGATTGTAGTAGTTGAGGAGGGGAGTCACGGAGAAGTAGGCTCTCCCGTTCTCCAGTCCCTGCAGCTCCTTGATTCTCTTCACTGCCGTAGGTTTGGATACCTCTGCGGCCTTGGCAATCTGGTCAATAGTACCAAAAGGATTCTCTTGTACGGCAATCAGAAGAGATAGGTACTGTCCCGTCAGACCGAGCAGACGACCACCCCCAGTTGTTAAAGCCCCCGGAGAGTCTACTGCACATACCATGTGAGGACGTCAACACGCGGAGGGGCAGGTCTCCCCTCAGTCGGTGGGTCGAAATTCAGTTGGTCGTAGTCCCAGCGAGAGTATCCACGGTCGATGACTTCAGCATAGACGTAGAACCAGTACCAGCCCTTCTCATTCGCACCATCGAACCATCCGAGGTCAATAGTGATCTTCGAGTATGAGCCGATCACCTTGATTATGTAGAGGTGAGTTTCTCCTGATGGCTTCTCCAAGAAACAGTAGAGGTATGAAGTGGTGAAGACGACACTGCTTGACACGCTTACACTGAACCTAGACAACACATCATCGGACATTCCGTCTCTATCGAGGTCCAAGTAGTTTGCATTGAGAACGACCACATCCACCGGTGGCTGAGTCGGTAGGGCTGCCGCGCTGCTTGGCAGTAGCGCAACGAGTGTGACTGTGGCCATTAGGATTACCAGAGCTCTGCGAACGCTTCTCGTATTGACCACCCTTGAAGCAGAATCCACCACATACATATATCCATTGGCCTTCTCAGTATGAGTGGGACTGTTGACAGGAGGTTTAAATACCCTGATTAACTTTTCTCCCCACCGTATTCGGGTGGCATAGTCGCATTGCGGTCTGAAAGTCAGCAGGATGAGCACCAGCACCTTCACTCGGTTGACACTGAAGCTGCGTCGGGCTGTATCACGTCCAGAGCGGAGTCGCTTCGCATCCTTCGTGAGGAAACGCAGTCCCCGCGCCTGATGATGGTGCAGTCCATAGACTTCGCGAAGGAGTACTATCGCGATAATAGGCTGCTAAGAGTCGCAGTGAGAGTGGTTGACGCTCAAGGCAGGAGCGTGGAGCGTGGACAGATCCGTCTGAGCGTATTGAGTCCTTCCGGAGAGAGGACTCACATGACCTCTTCGACAGGCAAAGATGGCGTGGCTTTGTTCAGCATCTGCCACGCAGCGAGTGGACGATGGGCCGTCAACGTACTAGATGTGACTCATCCTTCATTCGAGTTTCCTGATCTTGTACATCCTGAACGCTGCGGCTCAACCAGCGTATAGAGCGAGAGCTGACTCAACGGACCAGATATAAGGAGTGAACTCAGTTCCGTGCACACTTCAGGTCGTGATGTTCTTTGTGTGAACTTCTTGGGATGAGCTTCAGTTCACCAATCGGCACAAGGATCTCGCTGGACATCTTTCAGGCGCGCGGTCAGACGAACCCTGACGGTTGGGGCATCGGTTACTACATAGACGGGCTGCTTCAGGTCATCAAGGAACCCCGTCCGGCAGTGCGAAGTATGCTCTACGAATTTGCAGAGCACACAATTGAGACCAAGACGCTCATCAGTCATGTGCGTCGCTCGACATGCGGTGTGCGGAGTTACACCAACACGCATCCCTTCTACAGAAGCGTGTATGTTGGAGGTCGATTGAGCGAGTTCGCCTTTGCTCACAATGGGACAGTCAAGGATGTGGACCGGTTCCCTCCAGAGTGCTTCAGTCCTCTCGGGACGACAGACTCTGAGACCATCTTCTGCTACATCCTCGAGCGCCTCGTGAAGAGAGGTGTCGTCCAGTGGACCACTCATGACTTTGAGTTCCTCCGAGACCTGCTCACGGACATCAATGACCAAGAGAATGAGGTCAACTGCATCCTGACGAATGGTGAGTTGCTCTTCTGCTACTCCGATGAGAACAGGCATAACGGGGGTCTCAGGTTGCTGAGGCGTACTCCCCCGTTCCAAGCCCTTGACCTCGTTGAGGGCGAGGATGTGCTTGGGACGGTCGAGATGTCAACACAGAACATTGCCGGTCCTCCTGCTGAGGCCGCCATGGGCTACATTGTCGTGACGCGTGCTCTGACAGGCGGGGAGTGGGACGAGTTTCGCCCTGGTGAGCTGGTGGTGTTCAGAGAAGGCCACATCGTGTTTCCGGATGACCGGCTTGATTAAAGACCAGCAGGCACATGAACCGTATCCGGTGGTGTGTCTCGGGACCACACACCTCATAAATGACCATGGACGGGCGCCCATCTACTGAAAGCCCATTGTGAGTCATTCATCTCGGCTGGCCACAACGACTAGATCCCTAGACCTCTGTGGCTCGAAGACACTCCCCTCGTAGTCTGCAGTCCAAGAGATCCTCTTGAAGCCCGTCTGTCGAAGCAATCGCTCAAGAATCCCTCTATCAAGGTTGAGCACATGCTGACACCGCACCTCGGACGCCCAACAATCACCAGTCTTCCTCATGGCTGAGAACACAAGCGTGGACAGACCGCGACTCCCGGAGTGGTCAAAGAAACGAGCGAACACTACCTCCTCCCCCGTTGGTGTCACACCTCGCTTCAGAGGGAAACTGTCGAACTTGGAGAACCTTATCTCTTCAAAATTGAGCACTTGGAAGAGGAGGGTGCCGCCGGGAGCGAGCGACTTCTCAATGGCTACGAGGACTTCAGTGAGAGTGTATTGGTCAGGGAGCAGAGCCAGCGAGTTGCCAAGGCACAGTACAAGATTGAACTTGCCTAGCCGCAGTGAGTGCAGGTCCTCCATCCTCGACTCGATGAGCCTCACTGAGACCCCCTCTCGACGCACCAGCTCCGCAGCCGCAGAGAGCATCACATGGCTGCTGTCCAGCCCGACCACCTCAAATCCCCGGCTAGCCAGCGCGACGGAGTGGCGACCGCTACCACACGCCAAGTCTAGGACTCGCGCTCCTCGGCCCTTTGGCAGGTGTCTGAGCACGAATGGAATCTCCCTCTTGAGTCTCGCATCCCAGTCTATGGAGTTATCGTATGCGAGCGCGATTGCATCAAAGGCATCCCGGCTCTGAATACTAGTCCCTCCATCACTCGACCAGGGTCTCTGAGGGGGTGAAGAGCACTCTTCCCTCCATGCCACCTGCTACTGTGATGGCTTGGCCGCTGACGTGTCCAGCCAGCTTGTCAGATGCCAAGTACACTACTGCGGCAGCAATGTCTGCGGGTGTAGCCGTCTTGCGTAGCGGTATTGTCTGGAGTATTCTCGTCACCAGACCTTTCTCTCTGAGGACATCCGATGCCATAGGTGTCGCGGTCCACCCGGGGTTTACAATGTTGACCCGGCCATGGCGTGCCAGGTGTACTATCTCATTCTTGAGGCTCATCATGAGACCGTGCAAGGCCGCCTTCGAGGTTGCATAGTCTGAGAACCATGCCTCTCCAAACACGCCCGCAGTTGACCCTATCATCACAAGACTTGCATTCTCGGCCGGATGGTCCCTCAGGTTGGCGAGGAAGTACTTCGCGCAGAGGAATACCCCGGTGAGGTTGACCGACATGGTCCTCTGCCACTGGGCCAGTGTCATCTCGTGGACACCGACCGGCTGAGGATTAGCTATCCCTGCATTCGCCACCAAGATGTCAATCCTCCCCAGTCTTGCCACCGCCTGGTCGAATAGGTGTTTGACACTCTCCTCACTTGTCACATCCACCGAGTGTGGGTTGATTGAGTCGCGCCACTCTCTTGCAATCTCCGTCAAGCTCCCTGCAGATGTGTGGTAGGCCGCAGTCACACGTGCTCCCTCTCGGAGGAGATGAAGCACTGTCTCAAGACCTATCCCTCCTGCAGCACCAGTGACAATGGCATGTTGTCCGCTCAGTCCAGTGTCCATTCCAAGATCTCCGTCAGGCTGCTGGTCTGCGGTCGAAGTGTGTCCAGATTATCTTGTGGTACTGATCAACCAACACATTTGGCCAGCTGCCAAATGACCGGAGGAATATGTCCGCAATAAGGGTCGTGGTGGGGTCAATCTTGAGTCTCTTCAGCTGTGCACACTCGAACAGAGCGGAGATGTCCACCCTACGGACCGAGTTGTGTTCAATGGACAGTTCCTCAAGGTTAGTGCACTCCGCCAGTGGTGACAGGTCTAACGTCGTCAACTGGTTGTGGTCAAGAAGTAGGACCCGCAGGTTTGAGCATTTGGCCAGCGGCGTGAGGTCAATCTCAGTGAGCTTGTTGAAGCTCAGGCTCAGGCTCTCGAGTTGACTACACCATATCAATGGCAAGAGGTCAACACTGGCAATCTCTCTGAGGTCAAGGCCAATTCGAGTCTCATCTGTGTTTACTCGCTCAGTCTTTTCGAGTCCTGCTGTCGTTATGTATCTCAGGATTATCTCGTCCATCAGAGATGCCCCTCAGTGGCCGGCTAGTATTCTTGCTTGACTGGGATTCTTACTTGAGGAACACAGTTCTGACTATTAAGTTGCCGCCTGTGCTTGCGTGTCCTTACGCACTCATGCCCCTCTTCACGTAATCAAGACCTCTCTGAAGAACGCTCATCCTCCGGAAGTCGCCTGCTCTCTCTGCCTCTTCGATCTCCCTCGTCAGCATACGCTCAATGCGGTCACAGAGCTCGAATGTGAGCAGCTGGTCCACTATCTGTGCATTGTCGGGACTCGGATATGTCTTTGAGAGAGCTGTGAATACCTCGTTCTTGAGTCGTTCAATCTCAACCAGTGGATTGTTGTCTCCATCGGTAGTCCACTTGACCGGGCGATGTCTTCTCAGTTCGTCCAGAGGCTGCGGACGTGGTCGACTCACCACAGTGTCATAGTTTGCCTCTATCTTCACTATGTCGTCGACCTCGATGTTACTGAGTCTTGGACAGTAGAACAGTGGGGTCACATCCAATCGCCCCAAGCGGTTACCCCTCAGAGCAAGTCTGTCAAGAGATGGACACCGCATGAGTGGCCAGAGGTCTATTGTACTGATTAGATTGGTGGACAAGTCGATGACTCTCAGGTCCCTACAAGCAGCGAGTGGTCGCAGGTCAATCGAGAGGATCTGACGACCTGACAGAATCAGTTCTGTTGTGTCCGTCCGTAGGGGGGTCTTCTCCTCTCCTCTCTTCGTCCTGTAGACTATGGCTAGTTCGGTCAATGTGCAACCTCTCCTATGAGCTGCTCCCTCAAATGGTGAGGTGACGGATAGAACTGTGCAGTATTCGCTTATGAAATATGCTAAACATCACCGCGACTGTTCCTCGCCGACCTCTTGGTGCTCAATCGGTCCAATCATGTACACGTTCTAATGATTGAGTGAAGCCTCCTGCGTCTGCACAACGCATCGCGAACCTGAGACTCTGACATCTCGTACGTCCTCGTGGATTGCGACCGCTTCAGCGCATCGAGTGTTCCGTTCAAGGCCTCTGTATCCGTTGGCTACGTGATGCTGTTCTACTACAAGCCCCCGCGCATCTGACCTTGGAACGCAGAGTCGTGGCTCCACCTCAAGCTGAAACTATAAGCGACATTGTCTGCATCAGTCACGATGCCAATCGACAGGGAATTCAGGGAGCGCTGGACACGCAGTTCGGAGCATGCTGGTCACTCAGTCTGGACGTCTGGCCCATCTGACGGCGAGAACCATGGGTATGAGGTGGGGGTGCACATCGAGTCGTGCATCGGATGTATGAAGTGCATCAGGGTCTGTCCTGTGTCAGTATTTGAAGTGTGGTCTGCGCCCGGCGGGGCCATTCTTGCCGACCCTGTTCATGAGACGGAGTGCATACACTGCCTTCTCTGCGAGATTGTGTGTCCCACAGATGCCATACATGTGTTGGTAAGGCGCACGTCCGACGATACGCTAGATTCTTTACTCAGGCGAGTCTAGAGCTGTTCCACAGAGGTCCGGACCATGTTTGATGTCCTGCTCAGCAAGGAAGAAAAGGAGCTGCGTGATGAAGTCCGCACTTTTGTCAAGGACAAGGTGGACAGTTCACTGATAGTGGCAATGGACTCCAAGGAGAAGGAATACCCCTACGAGTTCATCAAGGCTGCTGCGAGTGCCAATCTCCTCGGGCTCAGGTTTCCCACCAAGTACGGAGGTCGAGGTCTGAGCTGGGTTGCGGAGACTGCCGCCATCGAGGAGATAGGCGTACTGGGCATCGCGCTCGGCTGCGCGTACTCTCTGCCGAGCATAATCGGAGAGTCGCTTGACAAGTTTGGTACTGAGCGACAGAAACGGGACTACCTGGCTCCTACACTCAGGGGTGAGAAGATCTGCGGGGAGGGTCTGACAGAGCCCCGGGGCGGGTCTGACTTCTTTGGCACCAACACCATTGCCGTCAAGAAGGGTGACAGGTTCGTCCTGAATGGTGAGAAGCGATTTGTGGCGGGTGGTGTCGGTGCGGACTACTTCTTGGTCTATGCACGAACAGACTTCCAAGCTCCCCCTCACAAGTCCCTGAGTGCCTTTCTGGTTGACCGAGACGCAGGAGTACGAGTCGAGGAGCAGTATGAACTGATGGGCTGCCGCGGGATGGGCGCAGCTCGAATTGTTATGAAGGATGTAGAAGTGCCTGAGAGCAATCTTGTAGGGGAACTCAACGGCGGAAATGACGTCTTCAACAAGATGATGGTACCTGAACGGTTGACGTCTGCAGCGGGTGCTATCGGTCTGGGACGCGCTGCGCTTGAGATTGCGATACGCTACTCTGACCGCAGAGAGGCCTTTGGAAAGACAATTCGCAAGTTCGAGGCAATCAGCTTCAAGGTCGCCGACTGTGCCACAGAGCTGGATGCAGCGAGGGGACTCGTATACCGGGCTGCAAGAGTCGCTGACACCGGCGCGTGGTGTAGAAAGGAGGTCTCACAGGCAAAGGTGTACGCCACTGAGGCCGGTTTCCATGCAGTCCACGAAGCGATGCAGATGCTCGGGGGCATAGGCTACACGGATGTCTACCCAATTGAACGGCTGTATCGCGATGCCCGCTTGGCGACGATCTGGACCGGAAGCAACGAGGTGCAACGCCTGATCATCCAGAGCGAGGTGTATGATGAGGTGCTTGGTGAGGCACGAGGAATCAAGAGAGATGTCGAGATGGACACTCCAGGCGCCCACAAGACCGCTGAGAAGGTCTATACCGAGCCCCCTGACAAGTACGTACGGAAGTAGTCGGTGTACGGCGGCCTCAACGGCGCGAAGACTCCTTGTTCACACTCTGAAGTGACTTCATCGGAGTACGAATGTCTAGGACGCCTGACTCTGGCAGCGGCTGCCAACCCTCCCTCGGAACTGGTCACACACTCACTGTCTCATCTCGCGAATCGATGGAATCTCCACTCTGTGCCGATAGTCATTCCAACGCCGCCTGTATCTGCAGAGGTACAGCCCTATCTCTAGTGGGTCGCCAAAGAGCACCTCATAATGGTCCAATATGGACCCGATGACGAGCAGCGGCAGGGCTTCCAATACATGAATGTCATACCTGTCAGAGGCTCTCCCTGATGCATCGATGCGAGTCTCCATCAACAAGCGTCTGTCGCTTGACCTTGTGATGATTGCGACATCAATGTCTGAATGGGGGGTGAGGTCGCCTGTGACAAACGAGCCGAACAGGATGACCTCTCGGTCCTTAAGGAAGTGCAAGTCCGCTCTTACGTCATCTACCTTCATTCAGTAGTCTCTCCACTACATCAAGGAACCGTAAGAGGGCCTGTTCCACTTGCGGGACTGACTCCAGCACAATGCCGCTGTCTATACCGTTGTACTGATGCACCAGGACGTTGCGAAGACCATTGCATCTGCGGAGTTGTTCTGCCAGTGCCTCGTCAATCACGCCGAGTCTTGACAGGCTCTCTATGTTCTCGACATCTCCCTTCGGGACTGTGCCTCTGTCCCTGCACAACATAGCTATGATGTCCATGCAGCTCTCAATCGCCGTGAGTATGTCATAGTAGACTCCCTTCAGTACAATCCCCCTCGGCGATGGCATGACGCTTGCCACCTCTCTGAGACTAAGAGTTATGTGACGCACCTTCTCGCCGTAACGAGCAACTCGACTCCTGTCCATGGTCATCATGGAGATTGACCGACCCAGTTCCTTAGTAATCTTTCTGGCCAAGTACGCACCATCAATTCTTGACAATGAGGGCACCCATGAGAAGGGGCGTCAGAGGACAAGGAGACCTGTCTCAGACACAGTCACTGGGAGGAGCGTCTGGAGACTCGCTAGCCAAAGTGTTATGAGCCCAATGACAGACACGGTGGCTCAGGTGACCTCAGACGCAATTCCTGTTCCCATCATCGCTCATCGTATTAGGCGGAGTGGCAATGGCACTAGGCTACATCTGCGGCAGGACTACAGCACGCATGACCGCTTTGTCTACAAGTGTCCGACTTGGCATGGTTGCCCTTCTGTCTGTGTGCGTGGCTGGAGGTGTACCTCTCGGTTTCTCATTGATGACTACAGTCACCGACAGCTCATGGATCACTTCCCTTGTCACTACGGCATTCGGGGTCTTCTATGGGCTCATAGGTCACTGGAAACCGTCAGAGCCTCGGCCTGTGCGTGCTCGCGTTGTCTACGAGCCAGAAGATGACGAGGACTTCGACCGAGCGATAGAACATGCACTGGGTAGCGACACCCGGAAGACCCGAGAGCGCGACTAGCTATTCCTCAACTCTGTACATGTATGGTGACATTCGGCAGCGAAATCGAGTGTTGTGTCGCCTTCTCTGACCATCAACCCGACCTACAATCAGGCACATGATCCATCTGGCAATCACGAGTGTGTTGTGTTTCTCATCCGCACAGGGTTAGCAGCAGCTGCCCAGAAGTCGGACAATCTTGGACATCACTGCGTGTTGCATATATACCTCCGTGCGGGAACTGAGAGCTCGAGGTCGGTTAGACACCTCATGAGACCTCTTCTCGAGGAGTGACCCCAGTGCCGTCTCCTGGGAGTGACAAGACTCCTGTGTCA
>JACAEL010000029.1 GCA_013388835.1 Candidatus Thorarchaeota archaeon
GCCATATGTTCGTGATGGGGGTCTTGTTGTGTATACGACTCCAGCTGAGATTGAAAGGCGTCAGCGCGGTCGTCCAACGATGATTGCGGATGTTCTTGAAGAGGTTGCATCATCTGTCTCAGCAAGACCGGTGATAACCGAGGAAATGGAGATAGCTCTTGCTGCTGCGGCCTCTGCACCGGAAGCCATGAAACCTTCGAAGCTCGCTCGATATAGACGCGAGATAGGTGAGCGAAAGGAAAGGGAGAAGGACCGTCGACCGGAGGTAGTCGTGCAGCCTCTCGGATTGGCGGCGGAATCACCAGCTCCAATCGAAGCACAACCCGAGCCTCCTGCTGCGATTTCAATCGAAGATCGGAAGACCAAGCAACCAGCGACAGTAGCTCCTGTCGAGCCGTCCCCTGAGAAGCCCAAGGAGCGTCCTGCAAGGAGGTCGGCCGCGAAGGCAGCTGAGGCAACCCCCTCCCCAGAGGAGGCGCCCGCCAAGAAGCCCGCACGAACCACCAAGAAGTCTGAGACCACTGAGGGTGCTACGCGGGCTGGGACGACTAAGAAGTCAGAAACAGCTCCAAAGCGGACATCCAAGAAGACCGAGGGTACATCTGATTCCGCTCCGAAGACCCGGAAGACTACCTCCAAGAAGACCGAGTAGTCGGGCCGGGTACAGAAGGACACCGCCGACAAGGTTGAAGAGCAAGGCGGTGCGTTTACCTTCAGACGGGATTGAAACAGGTGAGTAGTGCCCACGCTGTACTACTCACCGTCATTGAACACACTAGTGCATTTAGAGTCCAGTCAACCAGACATTACGGGAGCACGTGGACATTCTTGATAAGGTCCCCGGGAATGGGCAGATGATGCCGCTCTATGCGAGGACCCCTCTATTTCTTGGAGGCTATCTGCTTGTCGAGTTCCTCGAGTTGGCTGTCAAGCTCTGCCTCTTTGGACTTGTACTCCGGTTCCGGAATGTAGCCACGCATGTAGTCAAATCGGAGGTCGGTCAGCGATGCCTTGAGGCGGTCTTTCTTCTGCAACAGGACCACGAGCTCATCGTCCATCGCTGGAGCCTGAACAGCCGTAACCGGTGGCGCCTGTGTTCTTGGGCTTGTCTTGACTGCGGGAGCTGGCTCCGGTTGTGGCGTACGTGCAGCAGCAGTGCTAGGGGTTGTCACTGCTATCTCGGGTGCAGGCTCGGTCCTAGTTGGTGCTGTAGACTTTGGAGGTGGTGTGGGTGCGGCAGGTGTGGGTGCTGGGGCGCTTGTCCTGACCTGTTCCATCGTTTCCATGGTCCTTCTCAGTTGGTCGATCTGGTCTGCTATCTCCTTGAAACTGTCGTTGATTGTCTTGTTGATGGCCTCCTTCATCCTGGCAAGGTTCATAGCAAGCTCATCAGCAAGCTTCTTCGTTTCGGCCACGTTATTTGCAAAACCTTCAATGGCCTTGAGTTTCTCTAGGATTTCGCCAATATTGAAGCTCATCTGATTGTCACCTTGGACTTTATGCCCATTCTACTGGTAAGTCTTGTTCGGCTGTTCTTAACCTTTGTCGTGGCATCATCTCACAAAGTGATGGTCCTGTTTCGCACAGAATGGCATGGATGCCTGTCTGTCCTATCCCTTCGTGTCGGCCTTCCCTTCCAGAATCGCCTTCCGGATTATTTGGATGAGGCGGTCCCGGTATGAGATGTCAATCGCGACCAACTCATAGGTTGCTATCCCAAGGATTTGACCGACCCTCTCTGGCGTGAGGGCGGTGGGCAAGTCCTGCTTGTTGGCAATGCCTATTATCCTGGCGTCAGGAACCTCCTCTTTCACAAGTGTCACAAGCTTCTTGCTTCGTAGGACGTTCTCCAGAGTACTATCCGTCACTATTATCACGACTTGGGCATTTGCAATCATCTTGGCCCAAAGAATGCTGAAACGTGACTGACCCGCAAGATCCCAGAGGACTATGTTGGCGTTCTCGACCTCCTCGGGAAGTTTCTTTATGCTCACACCAATGGTCGGGTCATGGACTAGGGGCAGGGTTTCTCCCCTCAGGAGGTGTAAGGTTGTTGTCTTGCCCACGCCTGCAAACCCTAGGATTGCGACCTTCACCATGGTGACGGCAATCTCGTCCACTTTCGCATCGAAGCCGTCCAGAGGCTGACTGGCCGCTGCTAGGTTGGCATAGTCACGCATGAAGACCTCCAGCAGCTGTCCGATTCGTTCCTCAATCTGGGCTGTGTCATCGGCCTTGTCTGCAATGAATACAAAAGTGAACTCACTTCTAGTCGTGTAGAAGAACCGGGAGCTGGCCACATTCATGTACTCAATCTTGCCCTGGAGGTTCACAGTGCTCAGAAACCCGGCCAGACTTATCAAGAAACTCACTAGCGCCTCTTTGGACTCGCTGCTCGCATACTCTTTATTGTAGACCAAGTTGCCATTTTGCCCGAGTATGTAGATTCCCCTAATCATTCCCATCACCCCATGTCTCTACGAGTAGTTCGAAGTAGCGTCTAGCTGACTCTGCATCAATCTGGTTTTCAACATACTTCTGTGCGACTACCGGGAGCACGTACTCTGGAATGAATGTTTCGAATGCTGGGTCGGAGATGAGCGCCCAGCAATCACAGTCCGGAAAGTGCACCGCTATCTTTTCTGACTCCATGTTGAAGAGTATCTTCTGGACAAGCTCGTGTGGCAGGACTGCAGCCCTTGATATCTCCTTGACTGATAGTGCCCCCTTTCGCAGGAGACCTATGACGATATAGCTGATTCTGTCTGATACGCGCCTCGCGATGGTCTCCCTGTCCGCAACCTGAGGGGAGTTGGGGTCCTCTGTCTGTGCTGTGGGGTTGTAGCCTGCGAAGAAGCTCTCCACGTACTTTCTGTACTCCTCTGTGATCTCTGGATGTGTAGCACGTGTGGTTTCCATGGACTCGGACGGAGGCGCCCGATAGCAGAAGAGGTCCCTTATCAGAAACACGGTTTCGACACCACTTCTGGGGGGTGTGGAATGTTCATCGCGGCCGACCATCTCAACTTTCACGAGCCCTGCATCCATCAGAGGAAAGACCGCCGTGCGGAGGTCGACATCCCGTGCCTGAAGCTGATCCCTGAGCCATATCTCCATGGTCTTTGACTTCTGTATTCCTTCGCTCTGAAGCTTGTCCAAGAGCAGTGTTGATGAGGGTGTTAGGAACACACGGGCGCATACCTGTTCATTGGTTGGTTCCTCGATCACAGCTCCCTTTCTGATTATCTCGCCTATCTCGAGGTAGTCTGGTGACCGGGTGGCAAGCTCAAGAATGAATCTGCCCATCCCAGCGAGCTTCTTGGAGTTCTGAACGAAGTCCTCCTCTATGTTTAGTGCGAAACACACAAGCCATCCGGGGTGTTCCTCAGAGGAGTATGTCGCCATCCGCCTGCCCTCTACGTCGATTAGCTTGATATCTGCTTTCTTTCCCTCGCCATGCAGGTAATACACCAGATTCAGCATCTTCTCGTTGACACTGAATGTGGGAGGATACCTCTTTGCCACTACAAAGCCCTGATAGTCGTCCAGATGAAGTACGAACACGGCTTGTGGCATGCAGCGCTCCCTGCCCCTTTGACAGCTGCGCGCCATAAATGGTTAACTGCGGCGGACTCCTCCGGTGTGATTCCGACTGCGGCACACTATGGCCCCCTCTTCGTTGAGTAACCAGCACTCCTCGCAGACATACTCTCCACATGCCGAACACCGCCCTATGTGCTGTTCAAACCTCATGAACGATGAACTGGCGTCTCGCCCGTGTTCGACGCAGAAACCATTCCCGCAGTTGCTGCAGAAGACCAGTGCAGAGGAACCGCAGACGCGACAGCTGCCACCACGCCGGGTCCCACCTCTGGTTTCTTGGGCCTCCGAAGTGCGAGCGACACAGTCGGGGTTTTCACATGGTCCCAGTCCCTTGTATGACCCGCATCTTTCACAGAATGGTCTGAAGCTGCCTCGATGGTGCATGGTACTCACACAAGAGGCAAGCTGCAGGTGGCTTAAGCCATTCTCTTCTCTCATCGAAGGTTGAATCTTCAAATGGATGCCGTAGCATCGGCAGTCCATAGCAGATGCTTGAGGACTGGACATGCAATCCGGGGCATGAGGAAGGGGCCTGTCCCGTTCGTATGGGCGTTGAGTAGATTCACGTACATCGACTCACTCTGTCGTCACACCAGCGATTACTGGCGTGACTGACAAGTCCAACGTGTTAGAAAGGATGAAAAGGTGTGGCCTACCATATCTCGTGAGGAGTGGACATGGATCTGGACGGACTCTATCGCATCATACCCGTTACCGCTTCTAGGAGTCTTGCTCTTGCGGGATGTCAGTCTATCCAGCAGGCCATACCCGAGGAGTATGCTCTGGCGAGCTTTGTGATGAGGGCGCTGGAAGCACGGAATGGTCGTGAGCTCGAGTTCATTCTGAAGGCCTATCTCCCGGTCCATCTGATTCGGCTCGGGCCACGGGGCCAGTGCGTCCTAATTGACATGTTGGGTCTATTCTCTGCAGAGATTGTGGAGGTCGGTGAAACGGCGGTAGAGGGGCTCTCTAGGGCTCTCTCAGAGATAGACTCCACGTCTCTGAATGTGGCCCCGCTCGATAGCATCTCTCATGCGTTGGCTGCAGTCAGGGCTGCAGAGGTCGTGAGTGTCCCCGGTCTCATATCAGGGGCGAGCGCCAATGACCTCGCCAGACTAATCGGATGGCCGAAACAGTCAGACCTCGAGCTTGGAGCAATTGTCCTGCCGTCGATAATCAACAGGGAGGACCTTTCAAAGTACGAGCGTATGATACTGCAGACCTTCGACCGGGTTCAGCGGCTTCGCCGAGAAATGGCCAAGATACTCCCAGGTCTAGAGCCCATGCTTCGTGCGTCCGAGGACGGGCTGGCAGCCTTGGCGCCAACTGTTGCGCGGTTGGACGACCGGATATCTCGTCTTGAAAACGAGCTGGAGCGGCTCACCTCGCGTCTACAGAGCATCACTTCTTCCAAGCTGACGAGCCCGCAGCTTGCAGCGACTGAGGCCGAAGTCCGGTCACAGATTGACCTACGCACCACAGCCCTCATGAAGGACCGTGAGCGGCGAGAGAGATTGATTGAGGACCAACGGCGTTCCAGAGAGTCCTTCTCGATACATCTGGAGGGCATGAAGACCGAGTACTTGCAGACGCAGGAATTCATTGACTCGCTCTGGTCACAGTATGAGTCGCTGTCTGTCGACTGTGGTTGCTTTGAGTCCGACTCGCCTGCCGTACTTCTAGTCCCTCTTGTAATTGCTGGCTTCTCGAAGCGAGGTGTGCTGGAGGTCACGGTCTACCCACCATCTGTCATGGACGATCAGGGTGTGAAGACCTCCAGAAGGAAGGAGTTTGCTGACCCCTTCGTCCCCTTGTCACAGACCATGACTCTGCTTGCATCACTGATTGAGAAGCGAATCGACTCTGACATCACACTGCGAAAGCTCGTGAGAGACTCCTCTGCTACAAGCAATCTACTATCTGATAGTACCGCCCGCCGTATGCTGGAGGAAGGCGCGCGACTACTGAGAGCAGACGGTCTGCTGCGTGACTCGTCTGCGGACCACCTTCGAGCTCTCATGTCGTCCGTTCCGGAGAGACCCTCGAAAGCCACAACACATGGGGCCATGCTTGTCACAGACGAGTCAGTGTGCAGTGTGGAAGTCCGTGTCACTGATGCGTCCGGAGAGCCGATAGCAGGGGCCCGTGTTGGTGTAGGCGGACTGATTACCAAGACGGACGAGCATGGGGGCACTCAGTTGAGATTGCCCCGGAGCCGCTACGAGCTCGCTGTGAACGCTGATGGCTATCGTGAGAGGCGTGTTGAGTTTGAGCTGCGGTCTTCGGGAGACGTAGTAATCCCGGTTGTCCTGGAACAGTTGACAAGGGAAGACCGACTCAGCCTTGCCCTTGAGGACCTCAGTAAGCGAGCAGACCGAATAGACACCATCAGGAAGAAGCTGCTGGGAATCTTCCAGAGTCAAGGCGACACCATACTGAGGGTCCCGGCATACCGTGGTACCCTTGAAGAGTTGCTCACCGAGCTGGGCTACGAGCCAGAGGCATGGCTTGCTGAGGCCAGCAGAAAGCGCGGCATGATTGGCAGACTCCTCAAGGGCGAAGACCGCAGGGATGGAATGCGCAGAGACATCCTGAGGATTGCCGAGGAGTCCAAGTCGTCCGGTGGGGTCATGCTGCTGTCCGATGTCCTGCGGCGACTTGACCGGCTCGGGTGGTCCGCCAACACCACTGAGGTCGAGTCGATTCTTGCTGAGATGACTAGGGAAGGTCTGATACGGGGGGTCTCAATCATGGAGGACGGCACGACTTCGGTCAACTTTGTTCCCGTGTCTCTCACTGATGACCCCCAGTTGGTCCTCGATCTTGCTGCCAAGCGGAAAGGCAGTCTGACGATTGAGGATGTGGTGCTTGAACTCGGATGGACTGAGAGCAGGGTGAAGAACGCCTTGCAACTCCTCATAGAGAAGGGAGTGGCCAAGGAGCAGCGGAGCTTCTCCAAGAGCACCACCTATTGGTTTCCCGGTCTCCGCGGCAGAGACTAACACTTCTGGAAGGCTGCTTGAGCGCGCTTTTCCATGCCACAGCGACTCCGGTATGGTCCTCTAGTCCCAGTCCTCGTCGAAGTCCTCTTCCTCCTCTCCTATCTCAAAAGAGTCCTCTTCCTCTTCGTCCTCCTCCTCGTATTCCTCGTCTCCCAGTTCGTCATAGTCGAGGTCAGTGTCCTCCTCTTCATCCTCTTCCTCTTCGAACAGGAATGTGTCTGGATCCTCTTCCTTTTCCTGTTCGTCTTGGATACGGATCCTGCGAGCCCTCTTTGTGGTTCTGGTGTACATGCACAGATTGTCTTCTGGGTCGAAGTACTGACACTCTGGACAACATCCTGACTTCGACTTGCAGGTGATGAAAGCTCCACACTTCTTGCAACACTTGAGTTCGGATGCTTCGTCAGACATCTCTCTTGAACCAAGAAGAACCCCTAGTACGGGTAAATAAGCGTCTCTCAAGAGTCGCGCCTTCCTGTTCGAAGGTCAAGATTATTAAAGCACCCGCCGGTTTCACTGCGGAGCTGACCAATTTGACCGACCTTGAGGATGAGGTACGCAGGTTTGTATTGGAGAATGCGGTCAAGTATGAAGGCAAACCCAACGTGAAGTCCGTCATGAGTGCTCTACTGGGAGCGCGGGCAGACCTTCGTTCGAGAGCAAAAGAGGTCCGCGAGGTCGTTGAGCGTCTTGTCACCGAGGTCGAACGGATGAGTGTTGATGCACAGCGCGCGCAGCTCATGAGGATTGCACCCGGTCTGCTTGAGTCGAAGAAGGAGACCGCAGCAGAAGAGAAGGAACTTCCTGATTTGCCCGGAGTGGACAAGTGGCCGCGAGTCGTGATGAGGCTAGCTCCTTTCCCTTCGGGTCCTCTGCACATAGGCAACTCGCGGATGGTCATCCTCAATGATTACTACGTGAAGCGGTATGATGGTGAGCTCATTCTCGTATTTGATGATACAATAGGCTCGACCGACAAGCAGATTGAACCTGCGGCCTATGACCTGATCCCCGAGGGCCTCGACTACCTTGGGGTGAGATACCATCGCACTGTCTACAAGTCAGACCGGCTGGACCTCTTCTATAGGTATGCAGTGGACCTTCTGCAGCGCGGATATGCCTACGTCTGCGACTGCGACTCGGAGGTCTGGCGAACACAGCACAAGACCAAGAAGATTGCTTGTGCTTGTCGTTCTTCCGGTCCCGAGGAGAACCTCGCGCGGTGGGAGAAGATGCTTGATGGCACCTATCCAGAGAAGGGCGCGGCAGTACGGCTCAAGACTGGTATGGATGACCCCGACCCCGCCATGCGAGACCATGTCATACTGCGAATCTCTGAGACGCCCCATCCCCGAGTGGGGAGCAAGTATCGTGTGTGGCCCTTGCTTGAGTACTCATGGGGGATTGATGACCACGAGCTAGGGGTGTCGCACATCATACGTGGAAAGGACCTTGTCAAGGAGGGCAAGATGGAACAGAGAATCTGGCAGATATATGGGTGGCAGCAGCCAGAGCTCGTATACTACGGTCGTCTGAAGTTCCAGGACGCAAAGCTGAGCAAGAGCAAGTCGAGAAAGGAGGTCTTGGAGGGCACATATGCAGGATGGGATGACCCGCGGACCTGGAGCCTTCAGTCACTGGTCAAGAGAGGAATTGCTGCTGATGCTCTGAGGAAGGCCATGCTGGACCTGGGACTCAGTATGGTCGACATCTCGCTCTCGATGAACGCGGTGTACTCGGAGAACAGGAAGCTTAGAGATGCTGAGGCGCCCAGGTTGTTCTTTGTCTCCGACCCAGTGTGGCTCGACATAGCGGATGTGCCAGCCGAGCTGGAACACGCAGAGGCACCGGTTCATCCAGACTTCCCTGAGCGGGGTGTACGGAGGATTCCTGTCACTAGGCACGAGGGGAGAGCTGTGGTAGGCATTCAGAGGGTTGACTATACTCGTGCCGAGAATGGTGGCTTACTGCGTCTGAAGGACTTCATCAACGTGACACTTCATAAGGGCAAGAAGCCTCGTGCGAGCTTCAACAATCTGAGTGTCGAGGCTGCCCTCAAGGTCAAGGC
This sequence comes from Candidatus Thorarchaeota archaeon, assembly GCA_013388835.1. Lineage (NCBI taxonomy): Archaea > Promethearchaeati > Candidatus Thorarchaeota > Candidatus Thorarchaeota archaeon. The sequence continues at coordinate 8,674 of JACAEL010000029.1, forward strand.
ACCTATCATTCAGTGGGTTCCAAAGGAGGACACCGTACCAGTTGAGCTAACAATGATAGACGGTCAAGTCCTTCAGGGGCTCGCAGAACCGGATGCCCGCAGATTGAGCGCTGGCGTCTTCGTGCAGTTCGAGAGGTATGGCTTCGCAAGGATATTCGAGGTTGGTGATGTAATCCGAGCGGCCTTTGCTCACAAGTGAGCTGAGCAGCCAAAGCGCACTTATAGTGCCTGCTGCGTATAGAAGGCAGACCCACGATGTCCAAGAAGAAGCCCGTAGCATCGAAGAAGGCAAAGCCTTCGTTGTCACCTGCCTTGTTCAAGACGACAGGTGCGAGTGTGCCCATAAAAGTCGATGACAAGAAAAAGAGGACCTTCTACTTCGACGCGAAGATCACGCCTGAGAAGGCAAAGAACCTTGCCGCAAAGGACGGTGCTGAGATACTCGGTGTATCTCCCGATAAGGTCTCCGTAGGTGCTCCATCTCTCAAGTACGACTTCTACTGCGTATACGATGCGACAATGACAGTGAAGTTCCTGAGGGTGCGGCACCAAGAGATTAGTGTGAACGAAGAAGTGGCAGGTGTTGCAGTGGGAGGTTCTGTTCTCACTCCAAAGAAGGCCTCGGACATGCCGGGGAAGTCGGTGGAGATCGAGATTGTGGAGCTGTTTGAGATAACTCGAAAGGACTCGATGGTACTGGACGGCACGACTGGTAGCCCCGCGCGCTCACTGGAAACACTCATCAAGGGGGCCGGCAAGAAGCCTGCAACTGCTGCATGGATCAGCAAGGCGTCCGTCAGTCCGGGAAAACTCAACAGTGTGGACAACGTTGTCAAGGAACTGAGAAGTGTCGCCAAGGCACCCAAGGAGGCCAAGCGTGTCGTTGAACACATCCTGCAGTTCACACAGCTGGATGGAGTGTATCTCCCTGTCTACTACGTGAAGGTATCAGCAGGTCAGGCATTCAAGGTCATGCGTGTGAATGCAGTCAACGGCGCTGTGGCCCTCAAGGTCTAGAGTGCGTTTCGGACAGCAAGTCATCAGGTGCGCCCCATCCGCCCCCGCCGGGTGTCTCTATCCTGACAATGGCCCCTCTGGGAAGTAGGACTGAGCTCTTCGCCTGTAGTCGATAATCTACATCTGCAATGCGAAGCACGTTTACTCCACATGCGCCCGGATGGCCGCCCGACAGTCCCCAAGGGGCAAGCGTCCGTCGCTCCGACTGGATAGCCAGCGTGCATCCATCCGCCAACAGCTCAATCTCTCTGAC
>JACAEL010000030.1 GCA_013388835.1 Candidatus Thorarchaeota archaeon
AAGCGAAGCGACTCCAGGTATGTCCGTTTCTCAACCGCCCCGAATCCACGTGATTCCATGCTCTCTGCAATTGAGAGAGCTCGTCTGATGGACACGACAATGAGAGGAACAATGATGGGGACAGTATTTCGCACTCGCCGTACCAGGTTTCCCTTGTCCAGCTCGACTCCTCGCGCCCTCTGAGCGTCCATTATGGCAAGGGCCTCCTGGCCCAGAGTGGGAACATATCTCATCGCCATGCTCAGGGCAAATGCAAACTCGAACCGGACGTGCATCTGTATTAGCGCCTGCGACAGCTGATCCGGGTGTACCGTGAGGAAGAACAGAGAGAATGCAGTCATGAGGGCCACAAGGCGTATTGACAGGGCAATGGAGTACGAGATGGGGTGAGCCACTGGAGAGAAGAGCGAGTTGAACACGAGAATGAACACTAGTAGTACTGAGAGGCCCCTCATACTCCGCACCCATCTCTTCAACGACTTTGCTGCAGCAATCAGTGGGACTAGGAATGCCAGCAGGAGAAGAAGCGGGAGTATGTTGAGAAACATGAGAGAACATACTGCCAGAGAGATGGAGAGAAGAAGCTTGGACCTCGGGTCGAGTCGATGAACGAATGTGTCCTGCCGGGTATACTGGAAGACTTCGAGAAAGGACATTCAGACAGCCCCCAAGACCCTGAGAATGGACGCTTCCAGCTCATCGAGAGAGGTGATCCGTGGCGAGACCTCAGAGAACACGCGACTGAGAGAACGCGCCGCTATTGTCATCTGAGGCGGTGAGAGAGAGCACATCTCCAAGACTGCCTCATTGCTCAGAACGGAGGAAGTCCGACCGTCAGCCACGACTCGTCCGTCCGACATCGCAATGGTTCGTTTGAAGTTCTCAATGACAAACTCGATGTCGTGGGTCACGACAACCACTGTGCGGCCCTCTCTGTTCATCTGGGTGAGCATCTCCGCCAGATGCCTCTTCTGTTCAGCGTCCTGACCGATGGTCGGTTCATCAAGAGCTAGGACTCGCGGCTCCGTGGCAAGGACAGATGCAAGGGCTACACGCTTTCTCTCGCCACCGGACAGGGCAAATGGAGAACGGTCACTAAGGTGTGAAAGTCCCAGTCGCTCAAGGGTATGGCTGCATCGGTCTTCAGACTCCTCTTTCGAGAAACCAAGACTCTGAAGTCCAAATACCACCTCCTTGCGCACTGTGTCGAGGAAAAGCTGATGGTCCGGATTCTGCCATACCAAGCCAATCACACGAGAGAGCTCTGCGACTGTCAGTCTTCTGGCATCAACACCATCGACTATGACACGCCCACAATCAGGTCGCAGCAGACCATTGAGGTGCTTGATCAGGGTGGTCTTGCCTGCGCCATTGGAGCCCATGATTGCCACAGACTCGCCATCATCTATCTGGATTGAAACACCGCGCAGTGCTGTGTATAGGCCCTCATAGCTGAAGTGGACATCATCTAGAATGATCAAGCACTTGAGGCCTCCCTGACTGCCAGTGCCAGTTCCTCCCCTGTGAGCGGGACTCTCGGCAACTGGATTCCCCTCGCCTTGAGGCGTCGATATATCTGTGTCGCCTTTGGAACACCGACACCAATGCGTTCACACAAGTCATCTGACAGGACGCTGCGGGGAGAACCGTCAGCAACCACGCGACCAGCGTCCATGAGTATCACACGAGAGGCGTCCTTCGCTACAATATCCAGACGATGTTCAACGAGAACAACCGTTGTGCCCTTGTGATTCTGTTCGGCAATCAATGCGAGAATGTCCTCAGCACTCTTCGGATCAAGATTGGACGTCGGCTCATCCGCGACGAGAATCCTTGGCCGGAGTGCCAGTGTGGCGGCCATTGCGACACGCTGTTGCTCGCCCCCGGACATCTCGTGGGGGTGCTTGGTGCGCAGATGCTCCAGATTCAGTGACTCTATTAGGCGCTCAACTCTGGCTCGTATCTCACTAGGGTCAATGCCGAAGTTCTCAGGCCCGAATGCAATCTCCTTCTCAACGTTGAGAGTCACTAGCTGGTTCGAAGGGTTCTGAAATACCATTCCCACCAGCTGTGACATGCCAGCAACAGTGTGCTCACGGGTGTTGATTCCGTTGACGAAGACATCCCCAGCGATGTAGCCCCTGTGGAAGTGCGGGACCAGACCATTGATGGCACGACAGAGTGTAGTCTTGCCACAACCTGATGGACCAGTTATGACGACGTACTCACCCTCATCGATGCTGAGGGATATCTTCCTCACTGCAGGACTGTCAGTGCCAAGATACTTGAAGCTGAAGTCAACGAACTGGATGAGTGCCAGTGTCGCCTCACCACCTGTCAGAGGTCAGACCGATGGTCCTTGGCGGACAGCGCTGCCCTAATCAACTCGACGGCTCTTGCGATGGCCAACTCAAGGTTCTTGGTGCCATTAGCGCCCGCAGCATTGGAGTGGCCGCCACCCGACCCACCAATGGTCTCACCTGTGGCTCCATCACATCGCGCGCCATGCTTATCCCTGTGGCCTCATGAAACTCATTTGTGCAGCGACAGCTCAGCCGGACCAGGTCCTTTGACGGCTTCCCACCCACGATAGCAACATCGGCCCCCAGCTCTATCATCGCACGACACGTGCTGGCCTCAAAGGCGTTGACAACGGACGTCACAACAATCCAGTCACCAAGATAGTAGGACTTCATCCTAGCAACAGCCTTCAGACGGGCAATCCGCTCCGACTTGTCCGGCCGACTCACAAGGGAACTCATGCACTTCTGATAGTCAGCACCTGCAGCTATGAGCCTCAGGGCGACTTCGAGCGTTCTTCCGTCAGCGTAGAGAAATCGACGACTGTCAAACAGGATCCCGGCCAGCAGGAGACTGGCAGTGTCAGGAGACATTTCAACACCCATCTCCTCATAGAGACCTGCCACTATCTCGCACGTTGAAGACCTGTCACTATTCACGATTGAATGACTGGCGACGGACGCCAAGTTGGTGGCCTCGATATGATGGTCGATTATCAGTGTGCGTTCCGGGTCCCTGAGAACACCACACATGCTGGGCCCAAGCTGAATCGGGCTATTGGTGTCTAGCATTACCACAAGGTCGAACTCACCGTCCACGGAGTCAAGAACAACCGCATCAGGAGCGAATGTCTGGAGGACCTTTGTTGCAATCCGGCTCACATCATCACTGGCAAGTGTGACCTTCCCAGTCGCGTTGACTGCCCGGTAGAGCCTTGCAAACGCCACCATAGATGCCACTGCATCAGGGTCGGCATTCTGATGGCCGACCACCAAGATGTCAGCTGTATCACGAAGTAGCTCGCGGAGCATCAATCAGCCTTTCATCTCCAGCAGATGGCTTCTGAGCCACTCAATCCCATGAACAGAAGCCTCATCTGCCAGCTCTTTGAGAGAGACCCCGGTGTCATAGTCCTGCACAATCACGGTTTCGACTTCGACCTTCAGCTCCTCATCCAAGTCCATGCTGCACAGTATGACGAGCTCTGAGATGCTCTTCTGTGGTATCCTCTGAACGATGAAGCTTCGTACTTCCGCCTCACAGGCATCAGTCAGGCGCTCGATGTCCTCTTCAGAGAGACTGGGCAACCCGATGTTCTCGGTCTCGTTCATGGCACTCACTGGAGCCGTGGATTTGCCTTGCCAAGTTCAATCTGTATCTTGGCTTGAAGCTCCTTGAGCTTCGCTTCCACCGCTTCTCTCTTCTTGCTCAGAGTGCCAAGCCGCAACTCGATAGACTTCTCACGGTCTTGCATCTCTTCAGTCAACTTGGCCTTCTCTGTCCTGAACATTATCTGACCAATGGTCTTGAAAGTGACCGTGGAATCGGGTTGCTTGCCGAGTTCTTCCAGAGTGTCCTTCAGCTCGGACAACTCATTCTGGAGAGTCTGAAGCATCATTTGGTAGGTCTCATGCTCTCGTCTCAGCGCCTCGAATCGCTGGATTTCCTGCTCTAGAGCAGGCGGTAGTCGCTGGGCCATGTCACTTGTCTCCTTCGGTCACTCAGTTCTTGGAAGGCCATCGGGGTGCGGACTTAAGCGTTTTGGCATGGCCTTCCTAGGACTACAGAGGGGCGAAGGTCTCCGCAACGGGCAGTCGCAAGCATACCATATGTTGTGTTGGACTCGTAGGTCTCACCATTCTGGAGGCGCCTTTGCCCCGGAAGGCCCGCGCTTCTCTTGCGTCTATTGCAGCATCTTCATGCACCTCAGTCTAGCTGACAACGAACAGTCAGTGTTGTGCACTCCCAGACGAGTCATCAGCGTTGGCGACTGACTGCAGAGCTCTCTCGCAGGCAGATATCCAAGACAGGAATGAGTTGGTCGCAGCCCGCAACGACGCCAGGTCTTGGGCGGTGATGTCGATACGGATAACGGGACCGCAGACCTGGACCGTTGTCCTAGCCCGCTCCGAGGGAGCCGACACAGTCTCAGGAAAGAGCGCATCGTACACTATGCGGGCATCGGCATCGGATTCAATGTCAATCTCAACTTGGACTCGGCCCATAAGAAGACCGTTGCTACTCACCCTGAGACTGCCTCCTTAGCGAGAACACTCGGACTCTTGGACCCATCTCGAGACCATCTGCAGCGTGGTAATGAGACCAGAGGGTCTTGCCAGAAGCCAGGTCTTCAAACCAAACATCAATCAGACCACTTGCCTGTGGGTCGGGGGCTGGACGACAGTCCGAGACACTCAACTGATGACGCGCCAGCTCGGACACTATCGTGGCCAGATCTCTGGTCTGAGTACTAGCACTGGATGCCACAGAGAGCGATCGGAGGCCTCGAATCCGGAAGGTGCAGTCAGGGCAGACCTCTCTCCGAAGCATCCCGCTATCAATCATGACGTGAACATCAGGGGAGGTCGCTGGTCGAATCACATGAATGCGTCCAGGGTTGCCGCGATATTGATACACCACGAGAACACCACTAGCACCCGAACTGCGTAGTCGCGCATTCAGTTCGCTGACCCCTGTGCCGCCCCTGTTGAATCGGACACTGCCAGGATACGCATGACACAGGTCCCTAAGGAATGAACGCACTCTGTTGTTTGTCCTTCTCGAGGTGGTTATCAGGAACAAATGAATCGGCTCGCCATTCAGTCCTCTGAGTTCTCTTCGTCCTTCATGTCTTGGGCCTCAATTGTGGCCAGTTCTATCTCGCGACGAGGAAGAAACTCAGGCACGACTGGTTCCTGCTCTCGGATGGTTATGAGGTCACCGGCAATGCGCTGTTCGATGGCTCTACGAGCTGCCCTGCCTGCGTCGGTATAGGGAGTGTATGCCCCTCCAGCAAACACAAGGTCACACTTGCGGCACAACCACAGACCTGCCGCCATGCGTTTCAGAGCAACAGTGGAACAGCGTGGGCATCTGTGAGGGTCAAGCTTTCGGCGCTCTAAGTCAAGCATTCTTCGACGGAGCTTCGCCCCGTATCTAGGTCCTAGTCGTCCAGTGCTTCCCACTTTCTTGAGTCGAGCCATTCTGCTGTTCTCCTTGTTCTACGGAGTCAACCACCCGCCCTTGGTCTTGCTTATTAGCGTATCTGTGTGTGAAACAGAAGGTCATCACCACGGCTGATCATGGCAATGACCACTCTGTGCTCGGCCTTACGGGGACTACTTCATGGCGTCTCGAATGAGGGTCCGGATGGCCTTTGTCTTGTCCAGAGCCATGTCCATCGCACGTTCAATCAGCTGTACCGATATTGGTCCCACGCCGCCACCCTTCTGCATCGCAGTGAAGTTGTCTTTCTCATCCACAGCCATGGTGATTCTACAGTCCTGCACCATCTCTTCCTTCAGAAGAGGGTCCATGACAAGATGCTCACCAATCTTCGCGACTGTGGCTTCGACAGCGAGATTCACGATGGGCACTCTGAGAGTCTTGCCAGTAGGCACCAGCTGACCATCCTCCTCCTTCACCTCGGGAAACTTGGTGTCCAAAAGCGCAGCAGCCGTTGCGATTGCACATGCGTCAATCAGGTTGCCGTCGTGCTCGAGCGTATAGAGGTCACAGAAGACCATGTAGACCTTACGCCCGGGCTCAACACAGAGCTTCTTCACATCAATCATCTCGGACTCTCGGACCCCGCGGTCAACCACGCGAGCAAGCTCGATTGCATCCTCGCCTGGTGGGCCCAGCTCGAAGAACGGTGATGCGATAGGAGCCATTTCTGCCGCAATCATGACAATGCCCTCATCTGGTGTGTCCGGGTAGGGTTCACCAGCGAGTACTTTTACACCTGCGATTACGCGAGTGTTACCAATGCGGGCAATGGCGGACCCCTCAGCCTTCGGCGTCACCACACCCGTCTGTATTTCAATGTCCCTGTACTCGTCAAAGGCACGTCCGTCTATTCGTTCACCCTTCTTCAAGAGGTCACGTATGTAGGCACGGTCGATATGACTGATTGTCTCTGCACTAAAGTCGCCCATTACTAGTCGTCCTCCTCGTCGTCGTCCTCTGACAGGTCTGCCTCACCCAGGTCGGTCTCAAGGTCATCCTCGTACTCCTCCAGCTCGTCTTCTTCGCCCTCTGTTGTGACGGGGACTCGCTTTGCGTATGCGCGCTTGAGAGCCTCCTTCTGTAGCTCGTGGATGTACTTGCACGCATTCATGCCCATCTGTATGGCCTCGAGCAGCTCATCCTTTGTGAAGTACCCGTCTTGCTGTAACAGTGTGATCTCGCCTGTGGTCGGAAGTATCGCCATGGGTATGTCACCCTGACCGTGTTTGTCTTCTTCATCACCAAGGTCGACGACAAGGACACCATCTGCCTTACCCACTGCAACAGCGGGCACCAGTGTCCTCATGGGGATTCCAGCGTCAGCCAACGCAAGTGATGCAGCATTTATCGCTGCACACCTAGTCCCGCCGTCGGCCTGAATGACCTGTATGAAGACGTCCACAACAGCACGTGGAAACTCCTCCAAGAACAACGCAGGCTCAAGAGCGTTTGCAATCACCATCGATATCTCTCGCTCTCTCCGCGATGGTGCAGGCTTCTTGCGGTCCGGTACAGAGAATGTTGCCATCCTATATACAGTTCGCAAGTAGGCTCGGTCATTGAGCGTCAGATGCCTCGGATGAAGTTCGCGTGGGCCATAGACTGCTGCAATGATGTGTGTCTTCCCTTGATGAATGGCCGCCGACCCGTCGGCAGTCTTCAGTACGCCGACCTCCAGCTCGATTGGTCTCAGCTCGTCAGGACGGCGACCATCTACTCTCAGACCCTCAGGACTGATGAGGTAGTCCGGCTTTTTCTCAATACTCATTTCTATCAACTTTCCTCTGTAAACTGTCAATCATGCTCTTCTTACTTGGGCTCACTGTTCTCAGCAGGAGCAGGGGGCCTCTTCTCGTCCCTGAGCCGGGCCGTTTCCTCTAGCAGCATCGCATTGACTCTGTCAGTCAGCTTCGAGGTGTGAGCCTGTTCCTCAATCATTCTGAACGCCCTCACGGCCAGTCGCATAGTCGCCGAGTCTGGCGCACGTATCCAAATACGGCCATTCTGACCAACGATGGTCTGAATACGGAGACGGTCATTAATCATGTTGATCATCGACCCGCGTCGCCCAATTATGCGCGGGACCTTCGCGGGGTTGACCTCCAGAATCATCCCATCTGTGAGCTTCTTGAGCCCTCGACCCTTCATGGTAAGGAACGGGCCGCTGTTCCTGTCAAACGCAAGGACCTCAGCGGAGAGTACATCACCGACATCATAGTAGCGGGATATGTCCTCATCATAAGGACGCCTGAGCGCATTGTTTGCGTGAAGGGAGGCCTGGTAGGGTCCTCCTATGTCTATGCGCCAGTTGTTTCCTGCCACGGCTATCACAGTACCAATGACTAGGTCACCTTCTCGGGGTATGTACACACCCTGGAGCGGTACAACCTTCACAGAGTTCCCGCGCAGCTCCGTCAGGCCCACGAGAGCGGAGTATATCTTGCCGTCAACATCGTAGGTGCCAACTGATGCCCTGTATCTACCTTCTGCAAGGAGCTGACCGGGAATCACGACTTCACGTTTCTGGAAGTAAATTCCTGCCAATTCTTTCCCTCTTGTTTCGTTATTCTTGCGATCTGAAATGCGGCGCATGGAGCCGCTATCGGACGACCTCGATTCGAACCTGTCCCTTTGTGAGCTTGTTCAGTTCATCATAGAGCTGCTGCCTCTGAGAGGCAGGCATCTCGACCAGACCGGTCCAAGAACCATCAGTGTTCCACGTGTCGGACTTGACAACTCCCGTGGACGCCACAATGTTGTAGCCCTTACCCGAATACGCAGCAGGGATTGTCACCTGCACTTTCACGGTGTCAAACGAGATGGGGAGTATGACACGAAGTGCCTTCACGACATTTGGTATCTGCTCTTCAACTGAGGTGAAGGGGTCCACTCGCACTTTGGCCTCGACCATCGCGCTTCGAATCCGGTCCGGCGGGTGTGGATAGCCGGTCTGAGGATTCATCGCCTGCTTACAGATGCTGTCAACTATCGCATCGGTCTTCTCTCGGAGGAGCTGCTCTCTCTGCTCGTGAGTGAGTCTGAACTCACCGTGGCGTATCAGTTCCGGAGCCACGTCGAACACGTCAGAGCTCCCGAAAGTGTCCCGAACCAGTTGTTCAGAGGCAGTGATACCTCTTCGTGCGTCCTCGTAAATATTGAATGACTTGAGAATATCGTCAAGTGCGATGTTCTCGCCCCGTCTGTATCGGAAGGCCAAGTCCGGGTCGACAAACAACTCAAAACGCCGGCCGTCCTTCACAATGCCTATCACTACCGCGTCCAACGCGAGCCACTTTTCGCCTGTCTTGGCACCCCAACCCATCATCCACGTTCAACTCCGGTCCTTCAGTTTGTGACCTTTGGCTGCGAGAGTATCTGCTCAATCTCCTCACGTGAGAGCTTGTGGAACTTCCTGTCACTGACAGCGATATGAGCTATCTCGATGTTGTCCGGTGTCATCTTCGCCTCACTGGCCTGCTTGAGTGCCTCAAGAGCCAGTCGCGTGGCATCCTCCATGCTCATAGTCCTGTTGTATTTCTTCTCAAGCAACTCGCCAGCTTGGCTACTGCCTCGTCCAATGACAGTAGCGAGGAAACCAAGCAGCGTCCCGGTGGGATCAGTGACATACAGCTTTGGCCGGCCATCGAGGTCAACCGCACCGATTATCATCGCAACACCAAATGGACGGCCACCACCGCCTTGCGTGAACATGGACTTGATGTCACATATGTGGTCTGCAAGCGCTTCAGCGGGAATCGGTTCTTCGTAAGTCAGCCAGTAGGACTGCGCCTTTATCCTGGCCATCTCAATCAGGCGCCTCGCATCGGCCATCAGACCGGAAGTGGCGACCCCCACATGATCATCCACCTTGGAGATCTTCTCAATGCTGTCCGGTTCATGGAGTGGTTCAACTCGCTTCTCCGCAAGTAGTACTACTCCGTCCTTCACAAGAATCCCAATGGATGTGGCACCTTGTTCCACTGCCTTCTTTGCGTATTCCGCAGCAAAGATCCGTCCATCCGGGCTGAATACGCTCGTACTGAAGTCGTATCCCGCTCCGCTTATGCCAAACACAGTGAATCCTCCAAGCAGTCGTCTGAAAGCCTAGCCGGAAGCCAGAACCTCATTTTATGGGCAGTCTAACAATTCCGGTGAGTGACTGGACAGAGAAGACTGTCAGTCCTAGGCAACTAACGTCGTCTGGTTCAGAAGGTCTAACCCAGAAGTGGCCACATAAAGCTTCTGGTCAAGTAGGCTTCCAGAGGACAGGTCAAGTGTCTGCAGGGGAGCAATTGTCCTGCCGAATCTGCTCGGGCAGACAAGTACAGGCTGTCGGTATCTCGACATTGACCTCTTTCTCAGAGGTACTGCCTGTGCAGTAGAGTCAATCCGGCAGAGCATCGTGACAACTGTGAACATGGTACAGACCTGCTGGCTCATTCCTGATGAAGAAACAGGTAAGCCACAAAGCCCAATGAAAAGGCCAGAGTTGCAGCAGCTATGTTGGGCCCAAACATCCCATACGAGATTCCACCTATGACAGCGAGCATGATCACAATCTCGGTCCAACCAGATCTGATGCCAGTGAGCCCGAATCTGAGGTTGACCACGGTGACTGTCACGAAGATGAAAGTGAGTGTGAGCGACGCAATCTCAACCACGTAGGTGAGCCAGACGTTTATTGAATTGAGCACGCCCACCGGACTTGTGGCAATGAAGTCTGGAGAGGACCATGCCCAGAAGGCAATGGCAAGGAGCAAGAAGACTGTGGAGAACAGCACAGTCACTACTGTGGAACGAATCAGATCCCGTCGTTCTGGCAGATTGTCACTCACTCTGGATATCACCCGCCGACGGGGCCAGAGAACGTTCCTCACTTAAATATGCCGACAAGGAGGACTGCGCACTGAGCATACCTTCAGCTGCGGAGCACTACACATCGACAGAGGTGCCGAGTCGGAGATTGTACACTCTGAACTCAAGACTGGTGAGCTCGTCCTGCAGAGCGCGATAGCGGGACTCGAACTCCGCAGATGAGATGTCGCCAGCTCGCTTGAGAGTCACAAGCTCCTTGAGTGCCTTCTGTTTCGCGCGAATCTCCTGCTTGAGCCGCGCCCACTCATCTCGATTTGCAGACACCGTGTCTGCCCATGCCATGGCGCCCTCTTCCGAGTCTTGTTCTAGCTTGCCCACAATCTCGTCCAGTGCGTGTCGAATCTGAGCGCTCTTCTTCTCTTCCTTGTCTGTCATCAGGCTCACTACAAGCAGAGCTTCATCTGAGATGATATATGCATTGAGATTAGACTCCAATGATGAGTGGAATCAGGGGGACCAGTGGTAGAAACACAACTGTGCCCAGAATGACTGCCGTGGCGGCAGCCTCATAGTCCAGCCCGAAGCTTGTCGATAGCGCAACCGTGATGACTGCAGGAGGCATCATCGCTTCAATCAGCAGCACCATCCGGGTCACAGGCGTTGGGGTAAGGACGATGAGCAGGAGGGCGACAGCAAGCGGGACAAGCACCTGTCGTATGACAAGCACTTTCGCAGTTGATCTCACTCTGAGCGTGCCGAGACCAGAACACAGAGCAAGACCTACACTGAATAACGCCAGATAGGTGGTGATACTGCCTACAGACGAGAGAGCCGGGACCAATGCATCAGGAACCCGGGCACCAATCAACAGGACTGGGAGTATGAATGCAACCGCAAGTAGTGGCGGAAAGAGCAGAGTCTTCTTCACGATCTGCAACCACCGTACATGCTCGGCTCCGTAGAGTGATCCGATTGTCGATCCAAGAGTACTCAGAATTGTCATCTGAACAATAGAGAAGACCACGATGACGGGGACTCCAACTCCACCAATGAACATGAGAGTCACTGGCAAAGGTAGGAAGACGCCATTGGGAAAAGTCCCTGCGAGCAGAAACGCTCCTCTGGTTGCAGGCGGGTTGGTGTCACTCAACATGACAGCAGAGACCATGGCTACACTGAGCAGGTGTATTGTGACGGTCACTACGACAATCAGGAGGAAGTCCTCTGCCACACCGATGGGGGATGTGAGAAATGTCTGCACAATGAGCACAGGGATTAGTACATTGACAATCAGAGAGCCTGCAGCCCTGTTGACTCGCTGAGAGTCGTGATACAGCCGGCCGAATGAATAACCAAACGCTATGAAAGCGTAGAACAGCACCAGCTTCAGTCCCACATCGACAATACTCTGCATACCTGTGCTCAGCCTGAGGGACCGCGACTCACGATATAAGCTGACGGGAGAGGACACGCGACCGTCCCGCAACCGCCTTCGTTCGCACACCATTCGGACCACCTTGATCGCACCACCTCTGGACAGAACACTCGCACTTCACCTGCGCTCGGTAAGCTTCTCCGTCTGCAGGCCAGGTCACAAGAAACTCATACCTCTAGCTACTCTTCTCGGCAGTTTCTGAGCACCGCCCACAGTTGGGATTCCACCTCTATTACTTCCTTGGAGAGAGTCCTAGGAGTGCCTACGCTCAGCGCAAGAAGATAGATTCTGCAGGCACGGTCAAGAAGGACTGACAGGTCGAGGGCTTCCTCAAGAGTCCGCCCACAAGTGAGGGCCCCATGATTCGCCATGAGTACTCCACTACGGCCCTCCAATGCGTCTACTACTGCCTCGGCAAGTTCATCTGTGCCGGGCATTGCATAGGAGGCCACTCGGACCTCGCCTCCAATCTTTGGTACAATCTCATCTAGGACAGGAGGCAAGGGCATGCCGAGGACCGCAAGTGCGCTGGCGTACACACTGTGCGTGTGCACAACAGCTCTTGCATCTCGCCTACGCTTGTAGATGCGCAAGTGTGTGGGAGTCTCGATACTAGGTGTCTTCGCGCCTTCTAAGACCCGCCCCTCAGTGTCTAGTACCATGATGTCGTCAATCGCCATCTTGTCGTACTTGACTGAACTCGGCGTGATAACCACATGATCATCGACTCTGACACTGACATTGCCAGATGAACCGACGACCATCCCATGCTCAGTAAGCCACAGGCAAGTGTCAACTATCTCCTGTTTTGTCGCTTCATACATTCATTCATCACTTCGGCGCCAGGTGTCACTCTATCGAGAGTCAGAGTGTGTTTCGTAGAGTTCGTGCAGCTGGTCGAGCAGCTGGTCTCTGGCCACTCGTGTCTTCAGATAGTACAGACAGTATCGCCGTTAAAGCTGCTGTTGCCGAGAGCAGTAGTGATTTGAGTGTGAGCGCACGAATGTGTACTGTGTCATCAAGCGCTATTGCACAGAAGATGGTGTTCTTTGTACTATTCTATGTCGTATACTTTAACGCGCTTCTGTTGACGCTTGTGCCACAGATCTACACCTCTCCAGTTCATCTTGTCTACCTGTTGTTGTTCTACGGGACGGCATTCATAGACGGCATGGTAAGACCGCTGCCGGAGAAGAGAGAGGTGGACACCTATACCAAGACACTGATTGTCTTCTTTGGCCTACAGCCTTTCCTCTTCGTGCTCGCATTCTACGAGAACTTGTCACTGATTACGAGGTTCTTACCACCATACGACAGTCAGCTCGTGTCCTACGCGGGAATCAGCCTGTACATCATAGGCGCGGCCTTGTCAGTGGGCAGTAGAGTCCAGCTTGGTAGGCAAGGTAGTGGACGCATTGAGATTCGCGAGGGACACACACTGGTGACGACCGGACTCTACGCGCGGGTGCGCCACCCCATGTACAGCGGGGGACTGGTGGGGATAATAGCATTTGGACTCGTGTTTCGCTGTGTGGCGGTCATGTTGTTCGCTATCGCGTTGTTCTTTGTTGTCTTCCAGAAGCGCTGGAAGAGAGAGGAACAGCTCCTGGAGCAGGAGTTCGGAGAGCAGTACAGGGAATACATGAAGCGGACCAGACGACTAATACCAGGTGTCTACTAAGGCCTCATCATGGAATAATACCACTCATGAGGAAACGCCCTGTACCACTTTGTCAGTCCTTGACCTCAGCTAGATGCACGCTACACGACACACAAGGGTCGTATGCTCGTACTATTGTCTGAATCTTCTCCGCCAGTACCTTTGGGTCTTTGACGCCCTGTTGTAGAAACGCCTCAGTGGTTCTTCGAAGGTCATCCTCCAGCATGGGCAGGAACATCGCAGTGGGCGTGATTATGTCCGCCGCCTTCACGACACCGTTCTTGTCCACCCGGATAGTATACGCCAAGAGCCCACGTGGCGCCTCTGAGATAGACACACCGGTTCCGGCCTGAGCAATCTTGGGTCGAATCCGCTTCTCATAGGGCTTGAAGTCCGCCAGCAGTTGCTCCACGATGTTCTCGGCTCTATGGACGAAGTAGATGAGTTCAATGGCCTGAGCGAAGTTGTTAGACATCGGGTTGTTGGGGTCAAGGTGTGACTCATACATCTCGGCCAGTTCTCTGGCCCGACCGTCCATTCCACTGCGAAAGAGTGTGAGCCTTGACAGAGCACACGTCATGAAGGGCTTTCCTTTGTACATGCTGTGCTTGGCAAAGGAGTGAGAGACAACCTGCTCTGTGATACGAACCTTGTATGCATCCACCTTGAACGTCTCGCCGTCTGAGGCAGAGACCTGGTTGCCCAGCATGGAGTAGGTGGCATCGAAAGGCTGTAGTGCAAGATGGACCCGGTCCCCATCTGCCTCAGGCCAGTTGCGGAAACTGACTAGGTGCTCAAGTGCTTCCTCGGCCTGGTTGTGGATTCCTTTGAGTCGCTTAAGGATGGACTCAAGCTGTTCCTTCGAAGGGAGCTTGCCATAGCCACCAATCAGGACATTCTCCTGATGTATGTAACGGGAGCCCAGTAGGGTCTGAATGTCTGCGCCAATGTCCTTCAGTATCATTCCGGACTCGATGATGCTGGGGTGGTCCTTGCCAAGTGTGAAGGCATCATGATAGCCCAGGAAGTCAGGCAGTGCCAACAGGAACAAGTGGAGAGCATGACTCTCGATGTAGTCACCAATGTAGAGGAGTTCGCGCAACTTCCTCGTCTGCTCAGTCGGCTGCAGACCAATGGCAGCCTCGGCAGCCTGCACAGCCGTCACCTTGTGCGCAGCGGAGCAGAATGAACAGATACGCGGATACACGGCCACAGCATCTTCCAAGGGCTTGCCCACGGTGATTGCCTCAAAGTACCGAGGACCCTCAAACACATTCACATGAACGACATCGACCTTCGTCCCTGTGAAGCTGATCTCGATGCCAGCCTTGCCTTCGATACGTGCGATGTGGTCCACAGAGATGGGATATGACACCTTGGACATCACTTGGTACCTCCGTAGATCTTGTCGAGATGTCCCTCGAGATTTGGTTCGTGCGCACCAAAGATGCGCATCCGAGCACGCACCGATTCACGTGACATGCCCTTGGCCTTGAACACCGACGCGAGAGAGTCAAACCACGACGTGTTATGTGGGACTGGACCACGACAGCCTATGCAGGGGACATCATGCGATATGCATCTGGCCTTGCATCCCGCCGTTGTGACGGGCCCTAGACAGGGCTCACCACGTTCGATCAGGATACATGGATTGCCGGCCATTCTGCACTCGGAACAGACGGGAAAGTCCTTCGGCTCCGGAAAGGTCCCGAACAAGAATGCTGAGATGAAGTAGAGTATCTCGTCTTCTTCTGGAGGACAGCCGGGCAGGTAGTAGTCCACCTTGACGTGTTTCGATATGGGCGTTGCCTGCAGTGGAGCAGCGTCAATCTTGCTTGTCCCGTAGACTGTTGCATGTAGGTCAGACACCTTCTTGTCGCCTTCAGCCCAGCTCTGGACCCCTCCGTTCACAGAACAGGCGCCCAGGGCCACAAGTATCTTGGAATGCTTGCGAATCTCATGCAACTCCTCCAAGTCCTTCTCGGTGGACACCGAGCCCTCCACAAATGCGACCTCCACATCCGGGGCCATGGTACTTGCACTGGAGAGCATATAGAAGCTCTCAAAGCTCACTGCCTCCGATATCTCAAGGATCTTTGAAACTGTGGCAAGTTTCAGCTGGCATCCATAACAGGAGGTGAGTGCATAAACGCCCACCTTTGGCTTGCACACTCCTCCACAGTCTTCAATGATTGCGGTCATTCAATCATATCCTCCTATATCAGACCAGGGATGGATGTTATGGCATAGTAGTCGAACACGGGACCATCCTTGCAGGCATACTTCCACGAGGTTGCAGTCCCTATGTTACAGTGCCCACACTTGCCGACTCCGCACTTCATACGCCGCTCCAGAGTGACAAAGACATACCTTGGGTCATAGCCCTTCTCAACAAGATACTCGAACATTCCTCGGTACATTGCGGGCGGTCCACACATAGCCACGGCGCAGTTGTGTGGATTCACATTCGCCTTGTCCATGTGCTCAGTAGCACGGCCCTTCAGACCCTCGTACTCGGGGTCACGCGTCGCCGTCTGTACTATGGAGATGTTCTCCGCAGTAGCAATGTCCTTCATTGCCTCGAGCTCCTTCTGGAAGAGTAGCTCCCTACCATACTTGGCACTGTTGATGATTGTGATGTTCCCGAAGAGCCACCGGTTGTCAAGCGCATAGAGAAAGACCGACCTGAGTGGAGCCATTCCAAGACCAGCAGCAACGCAGAGGAGATCGCGGCCGTGAAACTGCTCCATCGGGAAACCATTGCCGTACGGACCCCGAATACCAACCAGCGTGCCGGGCTGAAGCTTGTGAATCTGTGACGTGACGCGTCCGGCATTTCGAATGCACAGCTCGAAGAACCCGATTCTCCTTGCGGAGGAACAGATGGAAATGGGAACCTCTCCAAGCCCCAACACTGAGACCTCTACGAACTGACCGGGTTTGAACCGCCAGTTCTGGGCAAAGTCAGGGTCTTCGAAACGGAAGAGGAAGAGAGCCTCCTGTTCCGTCAACGCGTACTTTCTGAGCAACCTGCACTTGACAGTGTTGTAGAGCGACGGCGATGCATCTACTGACATCATTCTGGGATCATCTCCACATAACCACCGATTTCCATCAAGTTCTTCATGAAACTGATACCTGCGGGACAGAACTGTGTGCATCTCCCGCAGCCCACACAGTAGGCTGTTGTTGTGGTCCGGTTGTACGCATTCTTACACATGTAACGATTCACAAAGCGGTCCTTCTTTGACTCTCGGAAGTTGTGTGGACCAGCGACAAGCCCGTGTGAACGAAACTGACACGAGTCCCAGACGCGAACCCGTTCGCCGGTCCTGCCGTCTATGCTCGGGATGTCCTTCACGTCATAGCATCTGCAAGTGGGACACGTAATGGTGCAGTTGCCACAACCGAGGCACTTCTCAGCCTCTCGGTCGTACATCGGATGGCCCATCCTCAACTCAAGCTGGTATCTCAGCGAGTCCCAGTTCCCATTGAGCCTGAACATGCCCGCCCTCTTGGTTTCAAAGGCACGCATCTCATTGATGTCCTGTTCTGTCACCCTGGTGAACAGGTCCGACGACTCGTCGGTGAGCTTGTGACCAGTGACGGTGCCCACTCGAACAAGATAGCCGTCAGGTAGCTCGTGGAAGAACAGGTCGAACCCAGCATCTACAAAGTCGACCCGTCGGACATTGCAGAAGCAGTACTCGTCCGGCAGGCATGAGAGACCTATCACTATCGAGTTCTTGCGCCGCTGTTGATAGTACGGGTCGGGGGTCTCATCCATGAACTCAGAGTCCATGATTCTGAGACCGACTATGTCACAGGAGTGAAGCCCGAAGAGTACGACGGTCTCGTCCTCCGGCATCTTCTCGTACAGCTCCACCCGCGTCGTATCGAATGTGAACAAGGTCTCCTCTGCGGGATAGAAGAACCGTCTGGGAGGACGAATCGTCCGGGGGTACCCAAAGGCGATCTCCTTCACGTCCTCAAGTAACTTGAAGTCATAAGAGAGCTCCGAGACCTTCTGTGGCGCGTACAGCGTGCCACGTCTCTTGAGACGCTCTAAGAACTGATAGGTGTCAGCCTTTGAGATCTTGACATAACGCAAATCCCAAACCTCGCATCAGTCGGGTGACGTGCGTGTCGAGATTCGGATAGGCTAATAAGATGATAGGTTGTGGTCAACTCCTGTCACTGCGGACCGTTCATTTCTAGATAGAAAATGCTGCACACAGAGGCCTTGCAACTCGCGAAACACTGAGCCGAAGCCACTCCTTGAAACCAGTTGAAGCGTCGATTTGACATCGCGAGTTCGGGATTCAAACAGAGACATATAAGCGCCACCTTAAGCATATCCAATGCTGATTGACTCCGGGGCAGCTGCTGCGAACCCATAGGCCGCTGTTGTGATTCACCGTAGATGTGGGAGAAACGACTCATGACTAGCTCCATGTGCAAGCGCAAGTATGTGGTCGGATTCAGCATCATGTTGTTCTTGGGCGCTTCGTTCGTCATCTCTGCATCCTCGATCACATCCGACACACGCTCCATTGAGGCGCTCATGAAAGTCCCCGTCACCATCGACACTCTGCTCACACAGTCGAACGGAAGTCTGTGGGTACGGGAGCAGTTGCCCAGAAGTTGAACATTCTTGATGAACGGCCTTCCTCCCTCGTTCCGAACTCAGCGCTCTCCATGCCTCTGCAATCATGGTGACCGACACGCTCCCTGCCCTGTCTTCAGTCTTTCGCCAGTCATACCAGTCCCTTCTATCC